>NZ_JAHLRI010000007.1:0-86237 GCF_018919685.1 Enterococcus sp. S183_ASV_20 | reverse complement strand
CTAATGTCTTAGGCTGCCACTTCATCTGATGAACGGACTGGTAAGTCACAGGTATCTCCAAGTCCACAGCTTTTAATTGTCGGCTTAGCAAACTTGCCCCCATGGCACTTGAGCCCATTCCTGCATCACAAACAAATAAAATTTGCTGATAGTTAGGTGTGACTGTTTCCACTTGGTCTTCCTCCTTCATCTTTATCATTGAAACTGGTTCAATTCCTCGTTGACGTTTTAATAACAAGCTTGCTATTGCAAAAGAGCATAGAAAGCTAACAAAAATTCCACTAAAAACAGCCAGCCTTGCCTCAGTCGGGGCATTGGCTAAAATCGCAACCAATGAACCTGGCGAAGCTGGAGCACTTAGCCCCACATTAAATATTTGAAAAACAAGCGTACCACTCATTCCTCCAGCAATTACTGCTAAAAATAAGCGCGGATCCATTAAAACAAACGGAAAATAAATTTCATGAATGCCCCCAATCAGTTGAATCATGGTGGCACCTCCTGCTGTTTTTCGTTGTCCTACAGGCCCAAACAGCAGAAAAGCAACCAAAACGCCCACGCCTGGTCCAGGATTTGTTTCCAATAGAAATAAAATGGACTGACCTGTTTGACTAGCACCTTCTAAACCTAGAGGCGTTAATAAGCCATGGTTAATCGCATTATTAAAAAATAACACTTTTAAGGGTTCTAAGAAAACGTGAACCAATGGCAAAAGATTGGCTTCAATTAACCAAGAAGAAAATTGATACAGCCAAAAACTAGCACTTTCAACAGCAGGAGCTACAACCAGAATACCAAAACAGCAAAGCAGTCCTCCAACAATTCCTGCTAAAAAGTTTTTAGTCAGCATCTCATAGCCTTCTTTAACTTTCGGTAAGAGAATTTGTTCAATTTTGGCGAAAGTATATCCTGCTAAAGGACCAATAAACATAGCACCAAACAACTGTGGAACATCTGTGGAAACAATCACGCCCACTGTCGCAATAGCAGCAACGACGCCGCCACGTTGTTCCTCGAACATTTTTCCGCCTGTAAAACCAATTAGAATCGGTAAAACAACTCGAATCATTATCGTTTCGACTTCAGAAAGAGCTAGCCGTAGATTCCCTGTCGTATAGCCAGCCACCAAAGACAATAAGCTCCACGCAATAAAAATACTCAAATTTGGCATAATCATCCCACTCAAACGATGACCAAAACGACGTAAATAGGGAGTTACTTTCACAAACTTATGTTTAAAAAAGAGCGAATGCATTTCTTTTTCCTTCATATTCCTTGTCCCTCGCTCTCTATGTAGATAATTAGAATACTTCTATTATATGAAATTTCACAAAAAAATAGTATAGATTTTTGTAAAATAATTCTTTTATACACCTCACAAGAGAATCCGTTTACATTAATAGAAAAAACTTTTATACTAAAAGAAAGAAACTCTTCGGATTGGAGGCCAATTATGGCAATCAAAGCAATTGTAATGGATATTGATGGCACCTTGTTAACTTCAGAAAAAAAGATTTCACCAAAAACACGACAAGCATTAGTAGCTGCACAAAAGCAAGGCCTATCACTGATTTTGGCTTCTGGCCGCCCGACTAACGGTATGCGGCCCTTAGCAGATGAATTGGAGATGGCTCATTATAATGGACACTTACTTTCCTATAACGGCGCTTGTGTCACCCATCATGGCAGTCAGCAACAACTATTTAATCAGACAATTTCAAAGTCATTGAGTCAACAAATTTTAGAGCATTTGAAACAATTTGACGTAATTCCAATGATTAATGATGAAACATTTATGTATGTCAATGATGTTTTTCATAACACCTTACATTTAGAGACTGGTGATTTTAATATTATTGAATATGAATCACGGGGTGGCAACTTTCAATTATGTGAGTGGCGTGATTTAGCCGCCAGACTAAACTTTCCCTTGAACAAAATTTTAATTGCTGGTGAACCCGCCTATTTACAAAAATATCATGAGGCCATCTACGCGCCTTTCAAAGAAACCGTCACCGCTGCTTTTTCCGCTCCTTTCTATTTTGAATTTACCGCAAAAAATATTGATAAAGCGCGTTCTTTAGAAAAACTAACCCTACAGTTAGGTATAGCTGCTGAAGAAGTAATTGCTTTTGGTGATGGTCACAACGATTATACAATGTTGGAATGGGCCGGCACGGGGATTGCTATGGAAAACGCCGTTGACGAGCTTAAAAGCATCGCAACGGAAGTCACTTTATCCAACGACAATGACGGCATCGCTGTTGCATTAGCCAACTTTCTTTAAGATCGTTGGTTGATGCAAGCGTACGCCGTCATTTTTTATTGCCTATTCAAATGTCGTGATTTTTTCTGGTGCTAAACGAACAGATTCATAACCAGTTTCCATGCCCTTACCCACAGATAAAATCATTACTGGGACATAGCGCTCTTGATCTAAACCAAATGTTTCGGCTAATTTTTCCGCTTCAAAACCACCGATTGGATTTGTTTCATATCCGTGAGCTCGGGCCACTAACATAAATTGCATAGCTGCTAAACTCGCATCAATTTTTACGATGTCATTCATTTGTTCTCTGCTTAAACTTTCATAATGGGGAATAATCGCCGCTAATTGTTGGTCCCGCACTTCTTTAGGCATTTTACCACTAGCATAGGCTTGATTGTAAATTTCCTCTCCTCGTTCATGGCAGTTTAGATCACCAAAAATTAAGAGCATTGCAGAAGATGTTTCATTTTGACGCGTATTAAAGCGAATTAAGGGTTTTAATTTTTCTTTGCCTGCTTCACTTTCCACTACGACAAAACGCCATGGCTGCATGTTAACAGAAGAAGGGGCGGTGGTCGCTTCTTGAATCATTGTTAACATTTCTTCATGAGAAATTTTATGGGTTTCATCGTACACCCGAACTGATTTGCGGCCAAAAACAATCTCTGAAAAATCATTCGTTGTATATGTTGTCATTCTATCATACCTCTTTCGTTGTAATGCTTTGATCTAGTTTTGTCAAAAGTTCTTTTAACTGGCGACAGTCGTCCTTTGTAAATGTACTGGGAATAATTTCTGTTACCGTTTGTTGCTTGGCTGTACATTGCTGCAGTTCTTGTTGTGCTTTTTCTGTTAAATGCACTAGCACTTCCCGATTATTTTCTGGATTTCGCTGTCGTGTCACATACTGTTTCTCTTCTAAAATTTTCAAATGGCGAGTGACCGCACCACTATCGATTTTTAAGTGTTCTTGAATCTCTGTTTGAAGACACGGCTGACGTTCTTTTAAAATCATCAGCAACTCATAACGAGTCAAACTCAAGCCAACTTGCTCTTCAAAAACTTTGGTAATTTTTTGATCTAATACCTTTAACTGACATAATAATTGGCTGACTTCCCGTAATGATAACGACATAGTTTCCTCCTTAAAAAAAATGACTCGTCAACAATTGACTCGTCAACTATAACTGTTTCTTTCTAAAAATGCAACCTTTTTTACAAGAAAAATAGAACAATTGACAGAGAGAAACTACAGTATTCCCCATCAACTGTTCTATTTTAATCAATCTATTTTTCGGTAACAGGTTCTGCTGATAACCGCTTAATCCCTAAACCAGTAAACGCACTGACCATTGAGAAGACAGGCGATAATAAGCTAAAGAAAACAAATGGTAAGTAAGTCAACGTTGGTACGCCAAAGGGCCCCGCTACGAAGCTACCTGCAATCCCCCAAGGAATGAGGTAGTTAATAACCGTCCCGCCATCCTCTAAGGTTCTGCCTAAAACAGTCGGATCCAAGCCTTCTTTTTTGTAAACTTCTTTAAAGGCATTCCCTGGTAAAATAACCGATAGGAATTGTTCACCAATAAAAATATTTACGCCAATTCCTGTTAATAACGTTGATAAAATCAATTTCGGTGTACTGCTCATTTTCTGAGAAACAACTTCCATGACCGCAGAAATCAATCCTAATTCCATTAATAAGCCACCTAGAGACAACGTTAGAATAATAAGTGCAACAGTCGGCATCATACTCATAATTCCGCCACGACTTAGTAATTGATCAATTTGTGCGTTCCCCGTTTGAGAAACAAACCCATTTTCCAACGTGTTTCCTAATGCCTGCAACGATACTTTCGGATTTTGAATAATAATCATAATTACTGCCACAATAATGTTTAACAAAATCGTGATAATCGCTGGAATTTTGCGCCAGGCACAGATTAACATTAAGGCTAATGGTAACAATGACCAAATTGAAATGGTAAAGTGGTCTTCCAATACTTGAATAACTTGAACTACTTCTGTCAGACTAGTATTCGCGTACGTTTGTCCTAAAATCATAAACAAGATTAAAGAGACGATAAATGCTGGTACAGTCGACCACATCAAGTTTTTTATATGTTTAAACAAATCCGCTTCAACAATCGCTGCGGCTAAGTTTGTTGATTCTGATAAAGGTGACATTTTATCACCAAAAACTGAACCAGAAACAATCGCCCCCACAACTAAAGCAGGATTTAACCCTAAGGTACTGCCAATACCGAAAAAGGCAATTCCAATTGTTGACATCACTGTAAAAGCACTACCTACTGCACTGCCGACAATCGCACAGACAATAAAAACTGACGGCACAAACCATTTAACACTAATCATTTTAAAACCAAAAACCATAATCGTTGGAATAATTCCTGCTTGAATCCAAACGGCAATCAATGCCCCCACTAAAATAAAAATAAAAATTGGAATAATCCCTGGCTTCAAGCCATCAACAATCCCTTTATGCATTTGATCAAATGGTACTTTACGAAACATTGCGTAGCCTAAAATCAATGCAATCACAAACAAAATAGTAATATTTGGCGATATCTTTAAGCCAATTACTCCTGTTGCAATAGCTGCCACAATAATTAATAACACGATACTTGCTTCTCGAACACTCACGGTCTTCTTTTTCTGTTTTTCTTTCATTTCGTTACTCTCCTCTAATCTTTTTTCTGAATACTCTGACATTAAAGGATCTTATGATAACGAATAACCCCTCCACAACTCATTGAAAACGCCTCCTAAAGCTACATAAAAAGAGAGATTCATCCTTAAAGAATAAGGACGAATCTCTCCGCGGTACCACCTTAATTAGAAGCTTACTTGCTTCTCGCTTATGTATTATGTAATTGTTACTACTTATTAGTGTAATTCACAAATAGACTTGATCGATTCGCAGCAACCATCGACTTTCTGAACAAAACATCTATTTCCTACTGGGCTAATAATTTATGAATCTCAATATACCAAGAAGAAACCGACTTGTCAACGAAAATAGTATAAAAAATTTTTTCACACGCCAACAAAAATTACTTTTTCTTTTTGTAAAAATAGAAAGAGGTCGGGACAGCAGCGTTTAACTCCGAGAAATAAGAAGGAATTTCCGAAAATTGTTCTTTAATTTTTGGAGAATTTCGGCTTATTTCCGAAGGAGTTGCTTCTGTTCCCGCCGTTTATCAGTTTTTGAGCGTGGAACAAAAATCCAAAGTGATTTTTGTTCCACGCTCCTGTTAATTAGTGGGTTGTGCCACCTTGTAGTTGAATATCTTCTTGCGTTTTTACCGCTGCTTCAATCATATAGAACAAAGAATCTGTGATTGCTTCTAATGACATAGAAGCAAACGTTGGTTTATCAATTGTTTGTTCTGGTAGGAACGGAACATGAATAAATCCGCCACGAATAGTTGGATATTTAGTGTTAATTAAGTGTAGTAAGTGATACATAATATCATTACATACAAAGGTTCCTGCTGTATAAGAAATCGCTGCAGGTAATTGATGGTCATGACAATTTTTTACCATCGCTTTAATCGGTAAATTTGTAAAATAGGCTGTTGCTCCATCTTCAACCAACGGCACATCGCTTGGTTGTTGTCCTGCATTATCCGGGATACGCGCTTCCGCTAAATTAATCGCCACTTTTTCAACAGTGACTGTTTGGCGGCCGCCTGCTTGTCCAACACAAATCACCATATCTGGTTGATGGGTTTCAATTGCTTCAGCCACTTTTTCACCACTAGTGCCAAAAACAGTTGGCACCTCCACTTTAATAATTTCAGCTCCTGCAATTTCAGCAGGTAATTTTTTGACTGCTTCAAAGGCAGGATTGATTGCTTCTCCTCCAAATGGATCAAAGCCAGTAACGACAACTTTCATTTCGATCATCCTTTCTTATTTGAATAGAATCATATAAACAATTTGGAAAATTAACATGAAAAGTGCAATCGGCAATTGATTTTTAATGACGCCGTACTTATCTTTCATTTCCAACATGGCTACAGGTACGATATTAAAGTTCGCAGCCATCGGTGTTAACAGTGTACCACAAAAACCACATGTTAAGGCAACCATCCCAACTAATGCGGGATCTGCACCTAAAGAAAAGACAAACGGCACACCAATTCCGACTGTCATCACGGTTATTGCTGCAAAGGCATTGCCCATGATAGCCGTAAAAATAACCATTCCCACAGCATAAATAATAATCCCTACATTGACATTTCCTGCTGGTACTACGGCACTAACCCCTTTTGAAATAATCTCACCAACACCAGCGCTAGTAAAAACAGCACCTAAACAAGCTAATAGCATTGGCAACGTACTAAGAGGACCGACTGTTTCTAACATTTCCGCCGCATCATCAAAAAATACTTTCGGCGTATTATTTTTAGAAAAGAACATCATGATGAAAATCGCTACAAAGACACCAACACCGACACCGACTAAAGCTCCTAAAGTAGTCAATGTGGCAAAAAGAATTGCAAAAACCCCGATACTTAGTGCGGGAATAAAAATCTTCATTCCTAATTTTTGAGACATTTTTTCCATGTATTCTTTCGAAGGTAAGCGACTTTCTCCTTTTGTCACTTTTTGAAGAATTGCCGGAATTGTCATCACAAAAATAAGTACGCCACAGGCAACTGGTGGGATAAACCGACCAAAACCGATTAAGATCCCTAAGATTCCCCAGAATAAACTAGTCCCATACGCATGTTGATTGGTTTTATCACGAAAACTACGAAAACTTGTATATAACAAGATAATCCCCATAAAAATATAAAGGACTTCCAATAACTTTGCACTCAAATCAATACTTGGATCTGTGAAAAAACTCATTTCAGTCCCTCCTGTCCATAATATTTTTTACGTAATCTTTTTTCTTTTAAAGTAAAGTAAATACTTGCCGAAATTAAGGCAACTAAGGCGACTGGTACTTCCACTAAAGCCAGTTTACCTAATGTCACTTCATAGCCTAAATCTTTCAATGTTGATTGAACAAGCAATGCCCCAGCCCCACCAACAAACAGAACTTGACCAAAGAACCAACAGATATTTTCCATGGCTGAAGCCATCCCTTTTAGTTCTTCTTCATACTCTGGCACCATTGGTAAATTTTTTGATTCAATTGTTCCTAACGCCATTGGCAAAATAATCGGACGCACAAAACCTGCTACCCCACCGAAACTTACGTTAAAAGCGGCGAAGATAATCCGAAAGACACCATAAATGTCAATAATCACACCAGCAGATACCTTTTTGAATCGTTTAATCAACGTAGCTGCTGACTCTTTCAAGCCATTTCTTTCTAACGTTCCTGTTGCTAACATAATAATAATAAAGATAGCCATGCCTCGATTATTCACAAAGGTTGTTCCTAGTGTTTCTAGCATTGATGTCAAACCAAGCCCGCCAGTAAAAGCCGTCACTATTAAAGCAACCATCACAATCAAGATAGCATCAAATTTCAATGCGAAGCCGACAATGACGATCAATACGCCTAATAAAGGTAATAAATCCATCAAATCTCTCCTTCTTAAAATAAAATTTCACTTTCCATTATATGCCAATTTTCGCTCATTTGTAAGACTTTTTTAATTTTTAATGTTATTTTTTCTAAAGACACAGTTTCCAACACTTTTTAGAGCTACCACTCGCACTTTTTTCTTTTTTCCGCTAGAATAAAAGAAACAATAACATTGAGGAGGATTTTTATGTTCCAAACTTTTAGAGAAAATTTTCGGCGCCATACCCTATTGCGCGACGCCGTCTTTATCGTTATCGGAAGTGCCATTGTCTTTAATCCCGGTGCTTTCTTCCAGTTCGTCGGTTATTTAATTGCTGGTTATTTGATGCTTTTAGGGTTAATCAATATTTATGATGACTACAAAATAAAAAAACAAACGGGTAGCTGGGGGCTTGGTTTCGTAACAGGTTTAATCTTTGTCGTCTTAGCAGTAGCCTTTTTATTTTTTGCACCGGTGATTGTTTCGATTCTGCCATTTTTATTAGGGATTAGCATTGTTATAAACGGCCTCGTTCAATTGACTTTTGCTTTAAATATTCGTCAAACAGGCGCGCTTATCTACAGTATTCTGGTTTTAATCGCTGGAGCTGTTTTAGTTTTCAACCCCTTCAAAAGTCTCTTAGTTTTGATGCAAGTCTTTGGATTTATCCTGATTTTCATGGGTGTCATTGAAATTATTGGTCATTTTAGAAATAAAGCTTAACGAAAGGAGCAACTTATGGATAAAGAAAGTACCAAGTGGATCCGCTTTTTAGGTGGGAAAAATTTACTTTACACATTAACTATCCTTTGTCTAATTGCTGTAACTATCTTTTTATTCAACACTGTTTCATTTATCTTTAAACCAATTTTTGTTATTTTTAGTGCCGTCTTAGGCCCGGTAATTTTTGGTATTATTCTATTTTATTTGCTTAATCCAATGGTGAAACGCCTTGAGAAAAAAATTCCCCGTGTTTGGGCGATTGCGATTCTCTATGTCTTAATTATTGCATTACTAGTGTTAGTTGGACTGCAACTTTTCCCAATTATCCAAGACCAAACGGAAGAATTAATCAAACAATTCCCAAGTTTTTGGAAAAGCACGCTCCAAACAGTACAAGAATTTATGGCTAAAACACCTTTTGCAAAAGATTTAGAATCTGCTAATGAGTCGATTAATCAGCTCTGGGGCAAACTTGCAAACTCCTTTAAAGACTTTGCAGGGGATTACCTACAAACAGGCGCACAAGGTCTGGGAAGCGTCTTTTCTGCAGTCTCTTCTACTTTCCTAACCTTGTTTACAGGACCTATCATCGCCTTTTTCCTTTTAAAAGACAAAGAAAAGTTTTATCGCTTTGTAAAAGGCATCATTCCCCCAGCTTTTCGTCCTGATTTTGATGAATATAGCCAAATTGCCAACATTCAAATTGGCGATTATCTAAAAGGTCAAGTCATTGCTTCGTTGGTTTTAGGGATTATGTATTGGCCAGCTTTTCTATTAATTGGTTTACAATTTGGTAGCATTTTAGCTTTAGCTGCGGGTATTTTATGTATTATTCCTTATATCGGGCCATTTATTGCCTTTATTCCTGGATTGATTATTGCCTTTCAGGATTCCACATTTATGGTAGTAAAATTCGTTATCGTCTGGTTTGCCATCCAATTGATTCATGGTGATTTTGTTATTCCTCGTGTGATGGGCGATAAATTAAAAGTCCATCCGATTACTATTTTACTTGTCTTGTTAGTTATGGGCGAACTGTTTGGTTTAATGGGCGTTATCTTCGGGATTCCAATGTATTGCCTAGTTAAAGTGACAGTCATTTATTTATTCCGCAAATTCAAACAACGCTATAACCGCTTTTATGGTGACAACGGCGAGTATGAACACACGAATTTTACTAAAGATCAATATTTAAAATAATACAATGAAAAAACTGGGACATAAGCCGTTTAGACTTATGTCCCAGTTTTTTTACCATACTTCTCTAGCAATTTCTTGAAGTAATTGAACTTTGCGCCATTGTTCTTTCTCCGTCAAACGATTTCCTTCTTCCGTCGAAGCAAAACCGCATTGCGGACTAATACTTAAGTTTTCTAAAGGAACAAACTGTTGGGCTTCTTCAATTCGTGCTTTCACTTGTTCAGTCTCTTCTAATTCAGGAAACTTAGAAGTAACTAAACCTAAAACGACTTTGCTGCCATTATTTTGCCAATGTCTTAATGGTGAAAAGTCCCCTGCACGATCTGAGTCATATTCCAAGAAGAAACCATCATAATTCGTAGCAAATAATTCTTTTGCTATCGGTTCATAACCACCTGAAAATAACCAAGACGAAGCATGGTTCCCACGGCAAATGTGCGTGGTTACAGTTAAATCTTCTGGCTTGCCAGCTAAGGCTTCATTAATAATCGTGGTACACACTTGTGCAATTTCTTCTGGCTGTATTCCTTTTGCTCGTAATTCTTCTTGTTTTGTCTGATCCGCTAGAAACGCCCAATTTGTATCATCAAATTGCAAATAACGGCAACCTCTCTCGTAAAAGGCCGCAATTGCGTCTTTATATGTTTGTGCTAAATCCTTATAAAAAGCACCAATCTCTGGATAAATCGTTTGAATGCGCGAGGTGCCATCGTTAGATAAAATTTCTTGACGTAAAATCATGGTCGGACTAGGGATCGTTGCTTTGGCTACCGTTCCATCACCAACTTCCACCACCTCTTTTAAAAATGAAAAGTCCTCTAAAAATGGATGTTGCGCAGGAAAAGATATTTTATCCACTACGCGGATATTATAGGCCGGAGCTGCTTTTCCATGAAAGGTTTGGTTATACCCTGTTTCTGGGATATAGCCTGTCACACCATTTAATCCTTCTAAGAAATCAATATGCCAAAAACCGCGACGAAATTCACCATCTGTGATTCCCCGTAAGCCGCCAGCTTTTTGTTTTGCTACTAATGCTTTGATTTCTTCATCTTCAATAAGACGTAGCTCTGCTTGAGATAAAGCACCTGCTTGGACCTTTTTCCGTGCTTTCTTAATTGTTTCTGGACGTAAAAAACTTCCCACATGATCAACTGTAAAAGGAATCTGACTACTCATTTGCCTCACTCTTTCCTATTTTTATTTATAAAAAAACGCCCTTTTACTAGCCGTAACTAGTAAAAGGGCGATTATTATCGCGGTACCACCTTTTTTCGGAAAGATGACTCTTTCCCTTCAACTGACAATCATAATCAGCGGTCTTGTTAACGAAAGACATTACATTTTTGCCTACGTTTCGACAAAAATTCCTCCTAGGCCATTTTTCGATACAGACATCTAACTTTTTTCACCAACCAAAGTCTCTCTACCAGCTGTCTTGTATTTACTTTCCTATTCAGCGGAAATTATTAGATTATAATTAGAATACCACGTTTAGCAAATTTGTCAACGGAGATGGATGAAATAGTAATGAAAAAAGCAGCTTCTTTTCAGAAGCTGCTTACGTCTATTTTTATCATTGCTGATTAGGCTGAGTGTCCTACAATTGTGCTACCTGAGTAACCAAAACCGACACGCGTAATACCTGGGTTAATTTCCCAATCACGGTGACCGCTACCTGAAGCTGTTACCATGTTTGTTTCATTGTACCACGCCATGATTACTGAGTTACCTGGCGCCCACATAATTGCGATAACTTCATCTCCACGAGACCAGTGATCATTTGGAATACCACCTGCTTCAACTTGTGCTGCACGAGCAGTTGCAGAAGCTGCTAAGCCTGCATCCCATACTACTGGACGTAAACCTAATGATTGACGTAGAACGTTCAATGCATCAAGCGTCACATCACCTGTAGCTGGTGGTGGTGTTGGAATTGGATCTTTTTTATCTGGTTCTGGTGTTGGTGGTGTAACTGTTCCCTCACCATTACTTTCACTACCACTTGGTGTTGTTGATTGTTCTGAAGAAGAGCCAGTATTTTCTGTTGCACTATTATCTGTACTTGGTGTAGTTGTTTCAGTTGTTTGTTGCGTGTTTGATTCAGTTGCTGAGCTTGAGCTTGCTGGTGCTTGCGCTTCCGTTGTTGAAGAAGAGGCAACTGGTGCTTCTGCTTTTACTTCAGCTTTAGCTTGAACTGGTTTTGCAGCAGCTTGTTTAGCTTTTTCAGCTGCAGCTTTTTGTTCAGCAGCTAAGCGTGCTTGCTCTGCTTCAGCAGCTGCTTTTTGTTTTTCTAAGCCAGCTTTAGAACTTTCAGCTGATGATTGTTCTAATGCTAATGAAGCTTTCATTACATTTAATTCAGATTGTTTAGAAAGTAAATCTTGACGTTTTGTTTCTAATTCAGCTTCTGTTGCTTCAAGTTGTTTCACTTTTTTCTCGTTTTCAGCTTTTTTATCAACAACAGCTTGTTTGTCTTCTTTTTGTTGTTGCATTAAGTCGTTGTTGGCACTTACGATTGTTGAAACAGCTTGAACACGGCTGATTGCATCTGCAACTGAGTCCGCATCTAAAACTGCATCTAGCATTGTTGTGCTTTGTCCATTAACTTGAACATCACGTGCTTGATTTTTGATTGCTTCGTTACGTTTTTCAATACGTTGATTCAAGTTTGTAATTTCTTGTTGTAATTGTTCTGATTTTGCTTTTAGTGTTTGCTTTTGTTCACGTAAAGCCATGCTTTCATCAAATACTGAAGATACTTCTGCTTCTAAAGAAGATACTTGTGAAGCTAAATCCCCTTGTTTTGCTTTTAATGATGAAATTTCTTGATTTTTTTCTTCAATTTTTTTATCAACATTGTCCGCCAAAGCGATGCTTGGGGTAGCAATTGCTGATAGCGTTAATGAACATAGTAATACTGATGCAAATAGACGTTTCTTCACTTGTCATTCCTCCGAATTAATTTCTAAAGTTTATTTAAAATATCTTAATCTTTTCTTACGACAAAAACATTCTACCACACCCATATTTCAATTAAGCAATAGAAATGTTACAAAAACATTTCAGATCACTCCTTCTTTCTCCATAATAGGTAAACTTACCTTTTGTAAGGCTTTTACACCTTGCCATGACTGGTTTTCACGTATTTTCAATTGTTAAACAATTCTTCGATTTTTTTTCATATTTTTTCTTTTTTTATTCAAATTTTGCTTCTTTTTTGTCGATATATGCTTTTTTTCGTAAAATTAATCATTTTTCCTTCTTTTTAGCAAACGTTTTTGTTACAAAATTCGTTATATTTTGGTAATGAACCAAGAAAAAGGCCGCTTCGTTGAGCCGCCTTTTATTGCTTTATTTAAAGAATTATTTTAGTTTCTCTGCTTAAGTAAATAGAATCCAGATAAACCTACCAACAAACCACCTAATAGTAAGAATACTCTTTGAAATTTCTGGGTTTCGTTTGTTTTTGGCAAATGTCTATCATTGGGTGTAGCCTTCGTTATTTTTTTTGCTGTTGTGTTCGTCTCTGCTGAGAAATTATTATCCTTGAGTTCTGAGGTTGTTGTGGTAGTTTCTACAACAATTGGTTTTTCAGCACTCGAATTTGTCGTAGCAGTCTCAGAACTTAAAGACTCATTCGTACTTGTATCTGTTGTGCTGGAAACAACTTCTTTACGACGATTTGTAAGGATAAATTCATCCTTTGTCTTTGTCATTATACTGTCAAATTCAGCTGGCACGTTCACTTCTTCTATCTGATATACAAAGTCTTCACCCCTGTTATTAAACTTTGGTAATGCTACTTCTGCGCCATTAACCGTTACTTGATTAATCAGCTTTTGATAGCCTTCTTTTTGGGTTAATTGCATGACTTCTGAAGTGGACCAAGCAGTTTCATCTGTTGTCGCTTTTCGAGTTACTTGATATTGAATTGCTTCTGGAATTTCTTTTTCTGTAATATTTTCCCAGTTCTTAATCAATTTTAATTGTACAGTAGGTGCTTTAATTGCTGGAATCGGAAAATCAACTGTTTCTTCTTTTGGAGTTGGTTGTAACGTAGTACGATCATTACATAAAAACCATGTATCTCCTTTAAAATCATTTGTTTCTGTGTTCAATCTAATCTGATAAGTTAATGTTAAACGTTCGTTCTTTCCTAATGAAATAGTAGAAATATGGAGCACTTGATTTTCTTCTGTAACTACGACATCAGTCAATAAGTCACTAGCCTCTAACCATTCACCCGTTGGCATTTTTCGCCAACCTTTTAGTTGGTAGTTATTTATCTTCTGTGAAATTCCCAGCACCTTGTAAAAGAATATTTTCTCCCATTGGATCGATAATGAGCCCCTCATGGATAGTATTATTGATACTCCCAGCTAATTCTTTCAGTGCAGTGCCCAAACCAGATAAATTTTCATCAATAATCAAATAATTTTTAGGATCAGAAGCTATATTCCTACTAATATACTCTCCTCTTAACGAAGGATTAGCTGCAATTGAATAATAAGTATCTCCTGATTTTTTTAGAGAAACAATGGTTCCTAACGTATTATCTGTCACTGTTGTACTGTTTGTTTGGATAGCGTTAGCATCAGTAGAAGCACTGTTACTTGTATAGTACTGATTGGATTCTGTTTGAAACTCTTCCATGTAGGACGATGTATGGTAACCGTTGTAATCGATAATTTCCCCATTATTGGGATAGATTTGAGCATTTTCTCTAGGTAAAAAACTAGCATTTGCACTACCATCACCAATATGAACCAACATCTTTTTTGCATTTGGACGACTTTTTTCAGCCAATAAACGTTGCCCTTCTAGCAATCCTTTTTGCATAAACGTACCTGAATGTGGTTCGGCTGTATTTCTTAAAAAGTCTTCTAAGTCATTCATGTCTGTAGAAAAATCCGCGGTGGAGTAAGTTAGTCGATTATAGGCAACGATACCAATTCGAACATGACCATCTGTTAATGAATCTGAAAGTTCTTCGCCGAATTGTTGCAAACCTTTCAAAGCGTTGTTTAATTTTTCACCTTTCATTGACGAAGAATAGTCAATCACTAGCACTAGATCAATAGGGCTTTCTGTCTGATTTCCTTTTACATCTAAAGTCACATTAAAAAGCCCTTGCTGGCCTGTTACAGCCGCCACACTTTTCTTCAAATAAGCTTCATCTCCATAATTCACATATTGTTCTTCGTCAAATGTCGCTTCAGGGGCATGACCATAATCATAATTGTTTGTGTCTCCCTCACTAATTCCGTTCGTTAAATAATGACCTTGTTCGTCATTTTTATAGTTAAAATTGTATGTTTCTGCGGAAACGTCTATACTAAAAATAGTCATTAGGAAAAAGAACATAAATAAAAATAAGGTTGTTTTTTTCAATTTTTTTAACTCCTTTGTGGTAAGTAATTTCTCATTCAAATGAAATTTGAGCGATATATGTAACTTACTACAGAAATAACTTTTAAGGAGACAAAAAAAATGTACTTGCTAAGTACATTTTTTTAAACAATCGAATAAAAAACAAGTTATACTTATTTTAACAAAAAGAATCGAACCAATTGGAGAAGAATAATGGAAATATTAGACACTTTTTTCGGCTCAGAAGTTAAAAAGGAATTGGATTTACTGCGTTTGTTGTACCATAAAAAAAACTTTATTCGTATTGAAACGCTTAGTCAATTGTTACAAATGGATCGACGTTCAATCAATAAATACTACGAATCCTTAATTAGTAAACCTTATGTATTGGCTAATAATTGTTCACATATTTTCTCTGCCGAGCGAGGTAAAGGCTATTGTTTCATGGGATCAAAAAAAGAATATAAAATTTTGACGAAGCAAATTTTGCAAAGTAGTCCGTATTTTACATTGCTCGAAAAACTATTCTTTGAAAGCAATGTTCATTTAACAAAATTTAGTATGGACCAATTCTTATCCGAATCAACTGTTCGGCATAAGGTTGCTGAGTTAGATACCATTTTAAAAACCTTTGATTTTTCGATCCAGAGAACCAAAGGCGAGATTCGTTTAGTTGGTGCTGAACCACGCATTCGTTTTTTCATGATTGCTTTCTATTGGCGCGTTTTTTCTGGTCTCGATTGGCCATTTGCTGACGTTTCGCAAACAAAATGTGAAACCCTTGCGAAAGAACTGATTGCTTTAGGCTATTTTCCAGCTAATCAATTGAATATGAAACTTATTTGTTATATTTTAGCGGTAAATATTATTCGTTATCGAAAGGGATTCCAGACAAATTTCCTGCTTTCTGAATCTATTTCTTCTTTATCTGATGAAGATCAAGAAGTACTGCTTCAATTTGTTGATACTCATCATCTACTAAAAGAACATTTAGAAAATCAATTAACGAACGCCTTTCTGTTACCCAAGAGTGAAAGCCAGCTGATTTTTTTATTTCTATTAACAAATACAACAGTACAACTCTCGAACAAACATTTTATAGATTTAATCGAACCTAACCAACCATTTTCAGAGACGAATTCTTTTATTAAAAAGATTCTTCACTCCCTTGAAACAGAAAACCCTCATGCCTTTGAAACGACAAAAAACAGGGGCTTATTCACAAAACAATTAGTGGCTGGTCTTCTTTTCGTAGAGTTATTTGAACAAATGGATTTTACACTTACTGGCTACAATATTAAGAAGTATTTATTACAAAATTTTGCTCATTTATTTGAGCATGCACAAAAGATAGTCGCCGAGCAAGACATCTATGTTTCGAACCCAGCTAAACAAACTGGCTTAGGCCTTCAATTATCGATGGCCTACACGTTAATTACTGCTCCAACAGCTTTCAATCAAACAATTCACATAAAAATAGAAACAGACTTACCTACACCGATTGAAGCGATTATCATTCAACGAATTCGTGAAACGTTTGCAAGTTTCTATCACCTTGCAATTAATCAATTGTCTGAAGAAGATAGGTACGACCTTTATTTAAGCACTACGCCTTTGCTGCAAGTAAAACAAGCTGCACCATTTTTATTAATTAATGCGCAAGTTTCTTTAACTGACTTACTAGCGATTCAAGAACAATTAGTTCGGTTGGTAGCAAAGAAATGATTTAATTCTGTTAATAAATAGAACTCGTGGAACAAAAAAATAACTAAAACAGGATCAATCAAACACATCTTCACCTTTATCAAAAAAGCTCAAAATGTTAGTTTTGACAACTAACATTTTGAGCTTTTTGTTTTTTCTTAACGAATGATTTCGACTTTTTTGTCTGTCTTAACTGTAACACGGCCGTTTTTAATAACATATAACCGTTCTGGAATATCAATAATCGCATGTTCAACCACTTTTGTGTCTAATAAGACTAAATCTGCTTTATTCCCAACTGCGACACCGTATCCTTCTAGTCCCATCGCACGAGCAGGACTTGTTGTTACCATTGGTAGCACTGTTTTTAAGTCATCCGCTCCACCTAGGTGCCCAACAGGAATGGCTAACATCGCTGTTTGAACAATATCCCCTGTGCCATATGGTGTAAAAGCATTGCGAATATTATTTGTAGCAATACAGACATTCACGCCACCATCGCGTAATTTACGGATTGGCGTAACCGCACGTCGAACATTGTACTGATCACCACGAGCCCCTAAATGTAAATCCGTTGCTGGTAAAGCCATCACGCTAATATTTGCTTCCGCCATTTTTGCAATAATAGGCGCCAATTCTGCTTCAGGTAAGGCATGCAATGCCGTTAAGTGGCCCACTGAAACACGGCCTTGGTAGCCTTCAGCGATGGTTTTTTCACATAAATATTCAATACTCATATCATCAGCTTCATCGGCAAAATCTTGGTGTAAATCTACATCTTTATCATATTTTTTAGCAATTTCAAACACTAAATCAATATGTTCTTTCGCTGGTGCATCATTATAAGGAATACCGCCGACAACGTCTGCGCCCATATCCATTGCTTCATACATCATTTGTTCTGTTCCAGGGGCTTTAAAAATTCCTTCTTGCGGAAATGCAACTACTTGCATGTCAATTAACTCTTTGTATTCTTCTTTCAAACGCATAATTGTTTTGAAGCCAGTAAAACCTTGCGCTGGGTCAAATTCTGCATGCGTTCTTAACGCCGTGGTTCCATGAACGATTAACATTTCTAAGGCACGTTTAGCACGGTCGTAAATGTCTTCTTCGGTAAATGTTGGTTTTAATTCTGCGGTTACTTCAATCGCTTCTTTCAACGTACCTGATTTATTTGGTTTACGATCAGCGATTAATGCCTTGTCCAAATGTAAATGGCTTTCTACAAAACCTGGGATTAAAACACGACCATCTGCTTCGATGACTTCTTTGGCATCGCCAGTAATAACTGGGGCGATTTCAATGATTTTTCCTTCTTTAATAGCTACATCTTGTAATGCTTCACCGTCTTGAAGACGAACTTGTTTAATTAATAAATCCATGTTTTCCACTCCCTAAATTGTTTTTTATCCAAAGATTAAACCGATAACTAATAATAGTACAGAGGCAATACTTAACCATTTCACGTTTCCTTTAACAACATCCAAAATTGGAATTTGGAAGCCTGAAGATAAAGCTTGCATAGTAATATTAACGAAACTCATTTGACTACCTAAACCAACACCCATTGCTACAAAACCTAATGCTAACGGCGGGAAGTTCAACGATACAGCAACTGGTAGCACTAAAGTTAAAACAGAACCTACGTAGGCCCCAGCTGGAATCCCAATTAAAATCCCTGTTAAAATGGCAACTGGCACGACAATAAAGGCTGGTGCATTTTCAGCAACACCTGCGATGACAGCAAACGTTCCTGTTTCCGCAATAACATTAATAAAGGCTAAGAAAATCCCTACTTGGAATAAACGAGTCAAAATATATGTAGACCCATCTACCATCGCTTCGACAGATTTGTTCATTGAGAAATCTGTACATAAGAAAATTAAAACTAATGTTAAAATCATGTATACAAGTGGCGTAAAGAAGGCAAAACCAATTAAATCATTCACAATTGGTCCAAAAATTACAGCAAACAATAAGAAAATGGCTGGCAAGGTAATTTTAAATAATTCACCATTGCTCTTTTTATCAAATTCATCATCTGCCGACTCTTTAAAGCCAACATTTCTATGTTTCGTTCCCCAAAAGGCTAACACAATCGCTAATGCTACGAAAAATAACCAGTAAGGTCGCATGGTTGAAACATATGAACCGACACTGATATCGCCTAATTTTGAAACAATACTTGATTCTAATGAAGCGGGTGATGTTGTAAATGATACCGCAGCAGCTAAAGACATTGCTGCAATTAATTCAGGAACAACGCCAACTGCAGCAAAGGCCAATGGCGCAATAACCATCGCACTTCCGCCACCAATTCCTGACATATATGTGGCTGCGGCTAATAAGATAACAATAAAAGCTGAAACATACTCGACTTTTCCTTTTGTGCCTCGTTTGGCTAAAGTTAATGCAGCTGAATAACTACCTGCTTTAAAGACCGCCATCGCAACAGCTGAATTAATGATGGGAACGGTAATTCCTAACATCATCGGGATAGCTTCCAACATCTGTTTATTCGCTTCTTCTAGTCCAATGCCACCAATCAGCATCGCTAAGACGCCACCAATTAAACCAGCGATAATCATATCGACTTTCATAAACAATAGAACCAAAACAACAATCAATGGAATAATCACAACTAATGCCATGATTCCTGTCGGGGCAACTACATCCCCAATCTCATCAGCAAAGGCCGCAACTGGCACAAAAATACTAACTAAGAATGCAAAAATAAGTGCTACTTTTGACGATTTTTTCATTTTACTTTCCTCCAATAGAAAGAAGGCGAGAGCAACGCAGTAGCGAATACTCTCTGCGCTCCTCATTATTTGGCAAAGGCACCTTGCCCGCCATATTTATCGTAATGTACAATCTCACTAACTAAATAATCATAAATACTTTGTGGAATTTCAATGCCTTCTGACATGGCTTTTTGATAGTTTAGCTGACCAATTTCTCCTGGATAGTAAACTTGTTGAAACCCTTCTGCTGTAGGCACACTATGAAGTTCTTCCACCATTTGATTAATATTTTCTTTAAATCGTTCAGAATCTGTAAAGCGGCTTGGATCAATGACTAAAAACATCTGACCCAGATTCCGTTTCTCCGTTAAATCCGCATACATGGAGCTGACATGTTTGCCAAAAGGTAAGCCTAACAACGAACCAGCTAAGACATCGACCATCATCATTAGTCCATATCCTTTTGGTCCTGAAATCGGCAATAAACCTCGTACTTCATAAGGATCAGTCGTTGGCTGGCCTTTTTCGTCTACTGCCCATGTGTCGGGAATTTCAACATCTCTTGAACGTGCATCTAAAATTTTCCCCCAAGCCTGTACTGTCGTAGCCATATCAAACACGACTGGTTCATGACCTGCTCTAGGTGCTGCAAAAGCGATTGGATTTGTCCCAAAATAATTGCTTGTACCACCAAACGGTACCACCATTGGATCAGATTGACACATCGAAAGAGCAACCATGCCTTGTTCCGCTGCTTTTTTAACATAATACGATAACGTCCCGCTATGACTCGTTTGAGAAACGCCAACATATGCTAACCCTGATTCTTTGGCTAGTTCAACTGCAGCAGCTAATGCTTCGTTACAAACAAATTGACCCACGCCATTATCGCCATGAAAAATGGCAGTGGACGGTCCAGTTTTTTCAAATGATAATTCGGGGTCAATCGTGATCCCGCCTTTTGCAATCCGTTCCGCATAATAATCCATACGAACCGCACCATGTGAATGAATACCGCTAGCATCTGCAAAAGTTAAATGTCGAGCAACTTCTTCGGCATGTTCAGAATGTAAACCAGCAGCTTCTAATTTTTGTTTCATCAGCTTTTCTAATTTCTCCGGTGTAACGACAACCATTTCTTCCATTGCGCTTGCTCCTTTATCATTAATCTTAAAAAAGGGAAAGAAAACAAGTGATTTTCTTCTTCGTCCTTGCATTTCCTCCCCTTTTTTCACTACTTATTGCTACTGTTAAAGACAGTATCGTCAATTTCATCCACTGATTTTGCAACTAGGATAGCAGAGTAAACATCTGAATTGACATTTAAAATTGTTCGTAACATGCCAACAAACCATTCGACGCCTGCAAAAATTGCAATACTCTCAATGGGTAAACCCATTTGCGGAACAATCACTGCCAGTGAGACTAAGCCCGCACCGGGAACAACTGCGTTTGCTAGTGAGACAAACGTTGCTGTAATTGCTAAGTAAATCATTTTCGTAATATCAAACTCTAGCTGATACATCTGAGCGATAGTCATTACAGTAAAAGCCATATGCATCGCTGAACCGTTACTGTTTAACGACATGCCTAACGGCAACACTAAGTTAGTAATTCGCTTACTTAAACCTAATTTCGTTTCTGTTTCTTCCAAAGCTACTGGTAAAGTAATTGCTGAAGAAGTTGTCGCCAAGGCCATCACAGACATATTTTTCATGTTTGTAATTAAACGTAGTGGACTTACTTTACAGTACAATGTGATAACCAAAATCCAGATGCCCAAAAATAAAATAGTTCCTAATCCATAGACCAATAGATACTTCACTAACGGTAAAATAATTTGAAGGCCTAAGTGACTAATTGTTGAAGCAATTAAAGCAAAAATCCCCAGAGGTGCTAGATACATGACGTATCGAATGACTGTAATGATAACTTCATTAAAGTCCACAATTATTTGGAAGAGTTGTGTCTCTGGATGGCTTTGTAAGTATTTATTCAGTGCTAAACCAAAAAATAATGCAAAGACAATAATTTGAATAATCGATCCTTGAGTCAGTGAATCAAAAATATTTTTCGGAACGAAATTTAAAATCGTATCAGTGATTGAGATTTCTTGCGCTTTAATAGAAGCATCTTGGAAGCCAGTCATTTTAACACCGTATCCTGGATTAAAAATGACTGCCATTAGGACGCCCCATAAAGCGGCAGCTAAGGAGGAAATCCCGAAAACAGCGATTGTTCTACCCCCAAGGCTCGTTAATTCTTTTGGATTAATACTGCCAACTGCTTGGACAATTTGCCCTAAGATCAAGATAGGAATAGCCATTTGCATCAGTCGCAAAAAGACATCTCCAACTATTTTCAAGTAATTGCCGCTAGCAGGAATCAAGAGTCCTACGAGGATTCCTACGACAACAGCAATTGCAATTTGGGTGATCATGGACGGTTTTTTCATGGTAAACTACCCCTTTTGACTGATCACAGTTCCTGCTTCTTTATCGATGTTTTCTAAGTTTTCGATAGAAGTAATGATTGCTTTCCGTTTGTCATCACCTTTTACGAAGTCTAAGGCAGCTTCGATTTTTGGTAGCATACTACCAGCAGCAAAGTGACCTTCTTTAATGTATTCTTCTGCTTCGGCTACACTGATTTGTTCTAATGCTTTTTGATCTGGTTGATTGTAATTAATGTAGATGTTATCAACGCCTGTCAAAATAATCAAACGGTCTGCATCAACGTTTTCAGCTAAAACACGTGCAGAGAAATCTTTGTCGTTAACCGCTTCCACGCCTACGTATTGTCCGTCTTCTGCTACGACCGGAATGCCCCCGCCACCAGAACAGATAGTTAAAACGTCCGCCTCTACTAAAGCACGAACCGCCTCTTTTTCAACAATTTCTTTAGGCATTGGTGATGGAACAACTTTTCGGTAGCCACGGCCAGCATCTTCCACATACGTAGAGCCATCTTTGGCTGCTTCCGCGTCAGCTTCTTCTTTTGTATAGAATGGACCAATTGGTTTGGATGGTTTTTTAAACGAAGGATCTTCTTTGTCCACACGCACTTGCGTAACTACAGAGATAACTGGTTTAGCAATGTTACGTTTTTCAAACTCATTAGTTAAAGCATTTTGTAACCAGTAACCGATGCTTCCTTGTGTCATCGCAACACAAGTATCCAATTTCAACGCTGGATTTTTTTCACTTTCGCCTGCTTTTTGTTGTAAAAGCAAATTCCCTACTTGTGGTCCGTTTCCGTGACAGACAATGACTTGTTCCCCTTTAGCAACAAATTCTGCAATATATTTGGCCGCGTGATTAACGACGGCTTTTTGGCCTTCATCTGTTGGATCCGTATCTAAAATAGCATTCCCACCTAGGGCAATTACGTTTAAACTCATTGATTGATTCGCTCCTTTTTAGTAAAGCAAAGACAAAATCTTTTCAGTATCGACGGATAAGAAATAATTTGTTTACGAAATGAAAGATTTTGTCTTGCTCATTTTGATTGTTTCAGTCATTATCGAAGGGATAATTAACCTAATTTCGGTTTACTCTCATCTTTAGCTAAGAAAGCAAAAGCTAGTAAACCAATAACTAATAGTACACAAGAAAGATAGAAGCCAACTTGCATTGAGCCTGCTGTATCTGCTAAATATCCTGTGACATACGGTGCTAGGATTGACCCTGACATCCCGATAAAATTATAGGCACTTAACGTTGTTCCTAAGGCCGCTTTTGGTGCATGTTTGGTAACAAAAGTCACCATAATTGGATCTAACGCTAATTTCCCTGTTAACCCATAAAGAATTAAAACAGAAATTAACAATGTCCGATTTGTTACAAAAGCAATCGCAAAGACAGATAGGATTGCTAAAGGTACTAATGTAAAGACTAATTTTTTCGTCGCACCTGTTTTATCATTCAAACGAGCGAAGATTAAGGCGCCTGGAATAGAGGCCCATGGTACAAGTGATGAAATGAAACCAACGCTCGCTCCTGTAAAGCCACGTTCAGCAATTAAAAATTGTGGCAACCAAGTAATAATGACAAAGTTTGCATAAATACTTGTGAAACATAAAATAAATGCGGCTAATAAATTACGATTTGAGAAAATTTCTTTTAATGAGATCTTTTCTTGCGGTCCTTCTTCAGCAGCTGCTCGTGCAGCTTCTTCACCAGGACGAATCACTTTTTCTTTCAAAATTGTATAGAAAAGAATTCCTACGATAAACGTTGGAATCGCCATGATAAAGAATGGTTTGCTCCAATGTTCACCATTTTCTAAAACCAACTTACTTGAAAGTAAGTACCCACCTGATGTACCGAAGGCCATCCCACTATTGATGATGGCATTACCGATGGTCCGTTTACTTGCTGGAATCGCTTCTGTCGATAGCGCATATTGCGGGCCATAGTAAGCTCCTTGACCAATACCAGCAATTGCACGAATGACTAAAAACATAACAAAGGTTGTCGCTAATCCACTAAAATAAGTAGAAATAGCAAGAACGATAAACCCAACAGCAATGACTAATTTCCGCCCAATTTTATCGCCAATCATCCCAAAAGGAATCTGTGCAACAGCATAGGTTATAAAGAAGATACTATTGGCTAAACCAAGTTGTGTGTTACTTAGACCAAATTGTTCTCCAATGACCCCCATCACTGGATTAAAAATAGTTCGTGTTGCGTACATTAAAATCCAGCCTACGAAGAAAATGGCTACGACTTTAATCCAGTAACTATTGCTCACTTGCACTGCTTGATTTTTTTTACTATTCTCCATGTCTTCTCCTCACTTCTCATCTAACTCTACAGATTGTAAAGCTAGTAACATTCCAAATGACATATCTTTACCAGAGGAATGTCCGATTTGTATAATTCTGTCAATATTTTCGTCAACTCTATTATCCCGATGGTTCTCCAAATCCAAGAGTAACTGATACAACAATGAATTTACATATCCTTTAGCCGAGCTTGCAATATAGCCTTTACTAACATCTGTTGTGGATAAATTTGCTGCCGAAAGAGTAGCGGCTAACGCCGCAGCTCTTTCATCAGCAAGTATGAACAGAATTGTTTGATACGCTACTAAAATGTCATCACCACTCGGGGTTAACCCTTTGCCCCGACCAATCAGATAATTCGTTACTTCTTGCCATTCCGATAGTGTCCAAACTTTTTGTTTTTGGCTCATTTTTTTGAAAATATGCTTTGCTCGTTCGTCTAAAGGCAGGCCAATTCTACGTTCTAAGTTTCTCGCTAATAAGCGGTCTCGCAACAAGCGTAATTGGTCTTTTTCTAACTTGAAATGAGTAATGTTTAAAGAAACGACCTCGGCAGGTGTGAGTTGGATCGTTTTCACGCCGACTGTACTGTAAAAGGTCAACTGATTTTCTGTGATTTTGACTTTATTACCTTGTTGTACATACGGAAAGATTTCTTGAAACAATTGATCTGGCAAAAACATACCAAAGCTTGATAAATAATTATGGAAGTTTGCAACATTGATTAATTGATCCTGGACTTTCAGATTAAATGAACGTTCAAAAACACTGTGAATGGTTCCCATCTTGCCATATTGGTGGATAGGAAAAATGTAGTCACTAATGACTAGTTGGTTATTCAACCGTAATGCCTAGTTTCTCAGCATACGCTTCTAGGGCTTTTTCAAAACAGCCTAGAGGTGCTCTAACTGTCCCTGCACCAATTTGACCAACACCGGCATTTTTGTGTGCAATCCCTGTATTGATGATTGGTGTAATTCCTAATTCCACCACTTTACGGATATCAATTCCTAAACAAGTTCCTTGGAAATCCCAAGTTGGAATTGAGAATGTTGGGTTGTGTCCTTCACAGATTTTTGCCATTTCATTTGAGGTTGCTAACGCATCTTCAAAGCCACCTGCACCAACAAACCGTGTTACGCCAGGTGCAGCTACCATAGCCATTGCTCCAACGCCTACTGTTTCAGTAATTGCACTATCCCCGACATCAGGATTTCCGTCTTCTTCGCTGAAACCAGTGAAGTAAAGACCTTTTGGTGTATTTACTGGTGCGGTATGCCATTGATCGCCTGTTTCTGCAATCCGGACCCCAAAGTTCACGCCGTTACGAGTCATCGTTGTGACAATCGTTCCGTTGGTATCTTTACGGGCACCATCAACAATTGCTTTTCCAGTTGCCATCATGACATTTAAGAAAAATTGATCTGTGTCAGCTAAGAATTTGATTACTTCGTATTTTTGATCTTCTGGAATATCTGTTTTGATAATTAATGGAGACAATTCTTTTAAGAAGTTCAAAGATGCGGCAATATTTCTTTGGTGGAACTCGTCGCCCATTGTAATAGAGCGCGCAATCAATACGTTTAAGTTCAAGCCTTCTTCAGAAAGTTTCAAGGCTTTCGCAATCGTTGGTCCTAAAACATCTTTAATCCAATCTAAACGATCAACCACTTCTTGTGAATAAGCACCAAAACGCAATACTTTACCGATACCTTCATTCAAGATACAGTATGCTTCGTTACCTTCTAAGCGATTTTCTACAACAAAGACTGGCATATTACCAGAAGTAATACCGCCCATTGGTCCAACTGCTTTTACATGGTGACAAGGAATGAAACGTACTTCGCCAGCTTCAAAAATCTTCAAAGCATCTTCTTCATTGTCTGCCCAACGTTCGAATAATGCAGCTCCGATACAAGCACCTTTCATTGGTCCAGTCATTTCAGACCATTGGATTGGTGGTCCAGCATGAAGTAATGTTTTTTGTGCATCATCATTTAATTCTGGAATCACTGATTTCGCAGGTACCACATCTACTAAGAATGGTTGTGCATTTTTAATTTTGTCTGTTACTTTGTGATTTTCAGCTTCGATTTGTTCACTGTAATCTTCCAAAGCATCCAAAATTTTAATCATTTTTTTATTGCCGTTAGCACGTGGACGCCAGTTAAATTGAACAGTTTCGCCACCGTAATCAACGATTGATTCTGTAAAGCTTTGCAACCCAACGTTAATAATTCTTGGTTTGGTTGTTAATAGTTCCATTACTTTTTCGCCTGGTTTTGGTACATCGACAGTTGGTCCGTTGTAAGCAACCACTTCTTTATCGTCTTCTGAAATTTCGATTCCTTTTAGCAATAGAGCTAATTGAACAGCTTTAGCATTGCTTTCTGCAACTAAAACGCCGCCTTCTTTCAAACGATCAACCGATGATTGGTAATTTTGCGGATCTTTCGTCGTCCCACAAACAGTTGCAACAAAGTAAAGATCACGTCCGGCTTCTTTGGCTGTGGCACGCGCTTCTTCAATTGCTGGTAATAATGCACCAACCATGTCTTCATGAGCACCGTAGCCTAACACCACATCGAATAAGATAATCCCAGTTTTTTCATCTTGTGCGTATTCACGAATTTTTTCGATACGAACATCTGGGTCAATCATTGGGTGCGGACGACCTTGTGTATACATATCATCACCTAAGTCAATGACTTCATAACCGTGAGATTTCAAGACATAACCTTCTGCTTTCACTAAACCGCCAAGATCTAAAGCTTCAGAAATTAACATACCTGCTTCAGAAGCTAATGTACCACCTGAATATAAGCCTTTTACAACTTTATCTTCTGGTAATGTTGGTACAGCTGGTTTTGCTAATGCTTCAAAGTAATTTTTCTTCACGGCCACATCATTTGCTAAATCAACAGCAATTTTAGCTGTTTCTTCTAATGTATGAGCTAGATAAACTTTGCCTTCGTGACTTGTTGGTTTTTCTCCTAAGAAAATCGCAACTACTGGTTTTGAAATACTTTGTAATAATTCAACCACTTCATCACGAACTTCTTTTGCAGGTGGTTTAGAAATAACTGTAATCACATCGGTTGGTTCGTGATTTTCTAAGGCCACAATAGCATCTTTCACTGTGATAGCGCCTACTTTGTCGCTTAGGTCACGACCACCAGTACCAATGGCGTGAACAACTCCGCCACCTAAGCGGTCAATAATCGTTGTAACTTCTTGAATCCCTGTTCCTGAAGCACCAACAACGCCAATGTTTCCTGGAGAAACAACATTTGTAAAGGCGATTGGAATACTTGAGATACTACCAGTTCCACAGTCAGGGCCCATCATTAGTAAGCCTTTTTCATGCGCTAATTTTTTCAAACGTACTTCATCTTCAATTGACACATTATCCGTGAAAGAGAACACGTGTAAATCATTTTTTAAGGCACGTTCCATTTCTGGCGCACCATATTCACCAGGAATACTGAATAGCGCTACATTCGCCTCTGGTAAAAGATCAAACGCTTCTGACCAAGAAGTCGCTGCTTGTGCTTCTTCACTAGTTCCCTTTGCTGATAAATCATCTAAGAATTCATCAATCGCTGGCATAACTTCTTCCATGATGTTTTCTTTTTCACTGTCAACCACAATCATCATGTCGTTTGCAGATGCACTATTGGCCTCATCCGTTAACAAGTTTGTGTTGTTAAGGATGTCTTTGTTGGCATCTGTTCCCATCATGATTTGACTCATGGTTACACCATCTAATGCATTGATTTTATTGGTCAATAACATTAAGTTGATGGAGTCTTGGTAATTGTTTTTCAAAATTACTGTGTGTAACATTGTTCATCCTCCTATCTATTCCTTACAATGCTATTGTATCGAAACGAGAAAGTGTTTTCATCGGACATAATTCTAAAAAAATGGTATAATTTTTATCCATAAGAGGAAAAAAGGAGAAAATGATGAAATTAAGAGAGTTATTATCGATAGGTGACTTAAAAAAAGGTAAAATTTTGACGAAAGAGATTGGTTTAGACAATGAAGTTGACTCGGCAATGGTCTTAGAAGCGATTGACATTGAGAACTGGAGTAGAAAGAATCAGTTAATTTTGACTTCTTTCTACGCATTGCATGATCTACCCGAAAAAGAGTTGGAAAATTTTTTCGTAAAGATGCGCCGAATTGGCATCAGCGGCTTAATTTTGAAAACAGATCGATTCATTAAAATGATTCCAGAGTGGTTTATCGAATTATGTTTCAATTATGAAATTCCTTTAATTAAAATCACACAAGACATTAGCTATGAAAAAATTCTGTTTACGATTTACGAGCCTTTGTTGAATTATCAGTCGCATGTCTTACGTACGTATTACGATGTGCGCCAACGTTTCACCAAATTAGAGCGCCACTACCCAACGGTTGAGACGATTATGCAAGAATTTTATGACATCATTAAATTACCCTTCGCTTTAAAAATGTTGGATAAACATCTGGAAATTAGCGATGGTGACTTACCCCATGATGCGATTGTGCTCTCAAGAGAAAAACTAAAAAACAGTGAATTCACTAAAAACGATTACTCTCTTTTAACACTTTACTCTCATGCCAACCCCAAAAAACAGTTGGCACTAGAAGTTTCTATTTTCAATAGTTATTCCACTAATTGTTTACTTCTGGTTTATTTACAAGATGAAAAGGTTAAAGAAACGGATTTAGTGATTATCGAAAATGCGATTGATGTCTTACAAGAAAAATTCAATACCGAAAATTTGTTAAAAAAAGAACGGTATACTCGTTTGAACAACTTAGCGGATGCTATTTTACAAAATACACCGCAAAATCCTGACGAGCTAAACAGTTTGCTTCGTGAAGTGCAAATGCAAGAGCTAGATTCTTACCAAGCGATTGCTTTTTCTACCAAAGACACCAATACACAACTCATGAAAGAACGAATTATTGCCTTACTTCGTACCCTGCGTGTGAAATCCATCTTCTTTGATCAGCTAAATTATTCGGCTGTCCTTTTTAACTTCAATGAAAGTGATGGAAAAATTACAAAGCTGCAATTAAGTCGTTTATTAGCTGAACTTTTAGAAGAAAACGACACGCTTACCGTCGCCGTCAGCAGTTTAAAATCACGAGAAGGGATTAAAGAGCTACTGATTGAATGTCTGGACATTCTGCGCTTTAATGAAACTTTTTATAACGGACCAATTGTCACCTTAGCCGATATTGGGGTATTTAAAAATTTTATCCGCGAAGACCAATTGGAAAATTTAGACGAATTAATTCCTCGCGCACTTTATCAATTAGCCGAAAATAACTACGATTTATTTGAAACTTTGTACAGTTTTTTCCAAAATAATCGCAATTATAAACAGACCTCTGAAGCGATGTTCCTTCATTCAAAAACGATTCGTTATCGTTTAAACAAAGTGGAACAACTTCTTGATATTGACTTAGCCAATCCCTTGCAATTGTTAAATTATGAAATTGCCACATACATTATAAAGATGAGGAGACGTGCACTTGAAAAACAATCAAACACTCGCTAATGGCGCAACAGTTACTATCTATCCCACTACGACTGAATCAACGAACTATGTCGTCTATTTACACGGTGGCGGGATGATTTATGGAACCAAAAGTGATTTACCAGAAGAACTGAAGGAGCTGTTTACAAGCAATGGCTATACCGTTTTAGCGCTGGACTATTTGTTGGCTCCAAATACAAAAATCGATCACATCTTAGGGACGCTAACAGAAACCTTCCAATTGCTAAACGAAGAGATTATTCAAAACCAGCCCTTTGGTTTGTGCGGGCGTTCCGCTGGTGGTTATTTAATGTTACAGTTAACCAAACAATTACAAACATTAAATTTGACGCCACAATTTTTAGTCAATTTTTACGGCTATACAGATTTAGAATTTATTAAAGAGCCACGGAAATTATTAAAGCAAGCCATTTCCGCTAAAGAAATAGCTGCTATCGACCAAACGAAGCCTGTTTGGGATGATCCTTTTCTTTCTCGCTATCTGCTGTATCATTACAGTATTCAGCAAGCGCTATTGCCGCACTTTTACGGATTACCAGAAAATGGGGACTGGTCTGCTTACGCACTGTCAGACGAAACATTAAAAACTTTTCCACCTTGTTTCAGTACAGCTAGCAGCTCAGACGAAGAAGTGCCGTTCCGCTATAGCAAAAAAATCGGACGGACCATTCCTGAGAGTACCTTTAAAGCGGTTTACTATTTAGAACATGATTTTTTAAAACAAACCAAAGATCCTTCGGTCATCACTTTATTTGAGCAATTGGATAGCTGGCTGAAGGAACGATAAGCATAACAAAAAAAGAAGCGAGAAATCTCGCTTCTTTTTGTTATTTTTGATAAAGTGTGGTTCCTTTTACCACACTGATTTCCACCGGTGTCTGACGAGCGACAAAAGCCGCCGCACATTCTGCTTCAGTGAGTAAGTAAGTTGCTTCAGCACCAACTTGCGGCCAATTTGCTTGCCCTTGTTCGTCTAAAGTTGTGACACCATCTGTCACTAAGCCTAATAATTGTGTTAAAGCATCTTGATCTTTCACATTAAAAAGTTCACCTAAACGAGCCAATTTTTCTTGTAATGAACCATCACCATAGGGAGACCAGCAATCGTAGATATTGTCACAACCAAGATGAACATTGACTCCATGACGTAACAATTCCATAATTGGCGGAATCGTGTTAGGTGTGATTGGCACGCTGGAATTAATATGAATTTTTTCTGCTGCTAAAGCATCATAAACTTCGGCACGTTCTTCACCAATGAAATCATTTAACCCGAAGGCATGGCTGATAAATACTTTGTCTTGTAGGCCATATTCTTTCGTTAAACGGATAATTTCTTTAATCGTTGTTGTCCCAGCTTCGTGACGGTCATGTAAATGAATATCCACACCGACACCATGTTTATCTGCTAAGCGGAATGTTTCAGCCAATGATTTTTTGTAATCACCATCTAGTGAATAAGGATCCACGCCACCAATAAAATCGGCGCCTTTTGCCAATGCTTGATCAACTAATTCAACGGAATCTGAACGCAGTAAGCCGTGCTGTGGAAAGACGACAATTTCTACCGCAAATGGTTTCGTTTGGGCCAATGCTTGGACTTCATCAAAATAACGTAAGTCTGTCATCGGTTCCACGTCGACATGTGTTCTGAAGGCTGTCGCGCCATATGATAATTCTAAGTCAATTAAATGGTTGGCGCGTTCTGTTAAAGAAAGTTCTAAACTATCTAAATAAGGGATTTCTGCTTCGACACGTTCCACAATTGACTTCGCTGGCGTCACTGGATACCACGGAACGCCTAGTTTACTTTTATCAAAGTGACAATGTTTTTCAATCAAACCTGGTAAAATTAATTGATGGTGCCCATCAATAATTGTCAACCCAGGTTCTTCTACCAATTCTTCATTGGGGATGATTTTTGTAAATACTCCATCTGTTACTTCAATTGCCACTTCTTTGGTTACTGTCCCAGATAACCAGTCACCTTCTTTTTGATACCCTGTTTCAATTCGAACATTTTTTAACCAATAATTCATGCTTTCCTTCACTCCTACCTGTATTTATTCCTTCCCGAAAGGACACAATACTTAGTTGTACTGTGCTAAAATTTTACTAATTTCCGTATAACCTTTTTGATTGGCATAGTCCATTGCTGTTCGACCAGAATTGTCTTTAATGGATTGATCCGCACCATTTTCCATTAACAATTTTACAATATCTTGGTAAAGTTGGTTCCCTTCACGTAACCCCACTGCCTCAATCAATGCGGTATAGCCAAAGTCATTTTGGAAATCTATGTCTTCTCGTCCATCTTCTAACGAGAGCTTCACATTGTCAATATGTCCTTTTTCAGCTGCCGGAATTAACGCATTGCCACCGTAACGGTTATGCTTATTTAAATCTGGGGTCGCATGTTTTAACATATACGCTAAAATTTCCGTACGTCCTTGCGCTCCCGCATAAAGATAGGGACTATCACTAATGCTATTTTGCAGATTAATATCGGCACCCCGATCAATCAACGCTTTTGCAATCTCAATGTCATTATTGTGAACAGCGATATTGAGCGGTGTGTTGCCTTCTGTGTCGACTTCATCCACTTGATAAGTAGTATCTTGTAAAATTTCCTTGACCTTCTTCGTATCTCGTTGATTGGCTGCTTCTAAAAGCGCACCCACTTCATAGGTCTTCATCGGTTCTTTCACTTCCTCTTTTGATGTTGTTTGAGCCACCGAACGGGTTGTACTGGTGCTTTCAGTTTTTGCACTACTTTGAGTAGTCACCGTTTGACTATTTTTTGACGCTGCGGAGGGTGTTTCTCCTCCTTGACACGCAGCAAGTAATGGAATGGTCACGACACTTAATAGCCCCATTAAAATTTTTTTGTTCATTGTGCTCAACTTCCTTTCCTCGAGAGAAATATGAGATTTTTCTCCAGTGATTCTAATCTAACGAATCTTTTTTTATTTGTCGATTAGAACGCTTTCTCTGTTTTTCTATTTTAAAAAGAGAGAAACCAAAAGAAGTCGAAACTTTTTTGGTTTCCATTCGTATGTTTTGTTCTTAAAAGGTAAATTCAGGATTAAAAGTTCCTTGGTATGGTTCATGTTCCACATAGACTTGGATATCGTTTCCTTCGTTATCTTTACCCATTCGTGTGTACGTAAAACGATTATCATTCAATTCTGTTAATTCTAAGACAGCACCATAGCGATTGGTTCCAATCGAAACATGGGCACGGAATTTATTTTGATTTCCTACTTTAAAGTAGCCATAGTCGCCACGAGTTTCACCAGTTTGTAAATTGAAAAATTCATATTTGCTGCTATCTTGGTCAAATTTCGCTAAGCTGATAAAGTTTTGGTTGGCCGAAGTTACGTCATTGCCATCTTTATCCACTACTTTTGTGCCATTCCAAAGAAGTTGCGGTGTCCCATCAAAGGAAGTTTTACCAATAATTTCATCCCCTTGTCGATTTACATCAATCTGGCCTGTTTGTTCTGTCATGGCACGGCGTCCATTCGTGAATTCTAGTGTTCTGGGACGATTATTTGGGTATGGCTGCGGACGACCATAAACTGGTCCTGAGGTTGCTTTGTTTTCTACGAAAACTTCAATATCATTTCCTGCTTTGTCTTTCCCTGTTTGGCTATACGTAAAGGTATCTTGGTACAAGGTTTTCAGACGATAAACGCCTTGATAATTTTTCGTTTCCGAGATAAGTACCAGACGAGAAACATCTGTAATACCAGCAGTCATAAAGAAGGTTCCTTCATCTCCTGTTGATTCTCCAGTCTCTTTATCAAAAAATTCATAGAAACTAGTGGTTGCATCAAACTTAATTGCATGTAATAAATCCTGATTTTCAGCGGTTAAGTCGGTCCCATTTTTATCATAGACACGTTGACCTGCCCAATCTTTTTCCGATAACATTTCATCTTGCCGAATACCAACTGAACGTAAATACTCAGGTAAATCCCCTAAATTATTGGGATTGTCTACGCTTTGAGGAACGTATGCTTCTGCCGTCAAAGCCCCTCCTGCTCCACCAACTAATAACGCACTTAAAGCCAACAACGTAATTGTACCAACGATTTTTTTCTTCATAAACGACTACTCCCTTTCCTTTTGATAATTTAAGGATAGCAAGTAGTTATTAACTCCACCTGTCCATAATATGAACAAATTATTAAATAATAATAATTATAATTATCTTAATAATAATATTTAATTATAACTAATAACAATTTATTTATAGAAGAAGAGAAAACAAAAGAACGTTGGGGGACGTTCTTTTGTTAAATAAGAGAGAAGACAAGAGACTTTTAGAAAGTAAAGGCTGGATGATATGTGCCTTGGTAAGGTTCATGTTCCACGAACACTTGAATATCATTACCAGCATTATCTTTACCCATTCGAGTATACGTAAATCGATCATTGTTTAGTTCCGTTAATTCTAGCGCCGCGCCGTAACGATTCGTACCAATAGATACATGGGCCCGAATCTTGTTATTGTCCACCACTTGGAAGTACCCAAAGTCGCCGCGGGTTTCACCTGTTTGTAAATTGAAAAATTCATATTTACTTGTGTTTGGATCAAATTTCGCTAAACTAATGAAATTTTGATTGGCCGCTGTCACATCATTACCGTTTTTATCTACGACTTTTGTGCCATTCCACAAGGTTGTTCCTAAAATTTTATCCCCTGATTTATTTGTCACAATTTTGCCAGTTTGATTGGTTAATGCTTCACGTCCATTTGTAAAAGCTAATTTTTTCCCGTGATAAGGGATGTGTTCCACGTAAACTTCAACATCATTCCCCAGTTTATCTTTCCCTAAACGCTTGTAAGTAAATTTGTCTTTACTCACTTCGGTTAAATCCACTACGGCTTGATAATTTTGTGTCCGCGAAATTAAAATTCGTTTTGTGCCATCACCCGTCACAAAAAATGTTCCTTCGTCACCACGGGTTTCCCCAGTGTTTTTGTCAAAAAACTCGTAAAAACCGGTTTCACCATCATATTTTGCTAACCCAATAAAATTAGCATTTTCTGCCGTTAAATCATTACCAGCAGCATCATAAACACGGGTTCCTTGCCAGTCCGTACCAGATAAAATCTTAGTCGCCTTGTCGCCTTTTGTTTGGCCATTGTTTTGATGTTTGCCTAAATTTGCTGTAGCACTATTTGGATTGGCTGCATGACCTGCAAATGCTGGACTTGCATAACCTGCTATAAGTAACGTACTTAATGTTACTAAAGTAATCGAACTTAATACTTTCTTTTTCATAAAGCATCGCTCCTTTTCTTTGATAAACCTATCTTAACAAACGATTCTAAACTACCACTGTCAGAAAAATGAACAATTTATAAACGATTAAAAACAACTATAAACTATTTTTTTGTTAAAAATGAAGCGGTCAAAAGAATCCTTTACTTCCTTTTGACCGCTTCATCCACTCGTGATTGACTAATTAGAACGTGAAGTCTGGCGTAAAGTCTCCTTCATATGGTTCATGTTCTACAAAGACTTTAATTTCTTTGCCATTGTTGTCTTTACCCATTCGTGTATACGTAAAACGTTTATCATTTAATTCTGTTAATTCTAACGCAGCTCCATATTTATTGTCACCAATTGAAACGTGGGCCCGGATTTTGTTATTATCAATTACTTGGAAGTAACCAAAATCTCCACGGGTTTTACCCGTTTCTAAATCAAAGAATTCATATTTACTTGTTTTATTATCAAATTTCGCTAAACTAATAAACATTTTATTTGCTTCAGTAACATCGTTACCGTCTTCATCTAAAACTTTCGTGCCATTCCATAATGTAGCCCCTAAAATGTCATCCCCAGGTTCACTGGTAACAATCTTGCCAGTTTCTGTTTCTAAATCTTTACGGCCATTCGTAAAGGTTAATTTCTCGTCAGAATAAGGGATATGTTCTACAAAGACTTCTACATCTTTCCCGTCTTTATCTTTACCCATTCGCTTATAGGTAAATTTATCTTTCGTCACTTCCGTTAAATCGACCACCGCTTGATAGTTTTGTGTATCCGAAATTAAGATACGCTTTTCGCCATCGTCTGTCACAAAGAATGTGCCTTCATCGCCACGGGTTTCACCTGTTTCTTTGTCGAAAAATTCATAAAAACCTGTTTCACCATCATATTTTGCTAAACCAATAAAATTAGCATTTTCTGCTGTTAAATCATTATTATTTTTGTCGTAAACTTTTGTGCCTTGCCAATCAGTACTGGATAAAATTTCTGTTAATTCTTGTCCTTTTGATTGCTCTTTAGCTGGTTCTGCTGAACTAGAGACTGCAGTGCTTGAGCTAGCTGCACTTGATTTATCTGTTGCAGAGTTGGCTCCGCCAGCACAGCCTGCAATCAACAACGTACTAAAGGTTAATAAGGTAATCGTACTAAAAACTTTTTTCTTTTTCATAGTTGGTAATCCCCTTTTTTCTTTTTGATATACCTAGAATAGCAAAGCCTTATAAACTCCTACTTGCCGAAAAATGAACAAATTATAAACAAATGAAAAAAAGTTAATAACAATACTAGCTTTTTTTTGTTCACTTGTAATACACTATAAGTAAGAAATAGATTAAAACCACTAGGAGGGACGCTTTTGACCATTAAACGCCGCTTTTTTATTTCTTATATTAGTGCCATCATTATTACTTTAGCCTCTGTTTTAGCTGTTTTATCCTTAGCTTCTTACATCACATTAGGAACTGTCCCCAGTTTGCCCCAAGCTTACCGAATGATGAATAAGCAACGACCATTGACCGCTAACGAAGAAGAAAGTTATTTGGCCTTAGATCAATTGTTAAAAAAGTCACCGAAATTACTAGATACACCTTTGAGTAAAGAATTAAAGGAAACGATTCAAACAATTGAAGCAAAAGGATTAAGTGTGATTATTCGAAAGAATGCACGGTTTCCTTATTATTCGGATAATTTAGTAGAAAAATCTTTGTCTGTACATATTCCAAACTACGAAATGAATAATATTATGCCAACTGGCACACTGGATAATGCAGGGCGTCTATATCATTATGTCAAATCCGATTTTCATTATTTAGATGGTTCTAACGGGAGCTTTATTGTCTTGAAACGCGAAAGCAGCCTTTTTGAATTCTTCACACGCTGGATTATCTGGATGATTTTGTTAATTATCCTTGTAGCAATTGCGGCAGCTTGGCTCATTAATAAGCGCTTAACCAAAACCACTATCGAGCCATTAGAAGCATTAGAAAAAGCGACTAAAACATTGGGTAAGGATGCCCAAAAAGAAAATCCATTTACACCAACTAGCCACCAAACCGTCTCAACAGAAGTCAAACAGCTCCAACTTAGTTTTGAACAAATGTGGCAAGATTTAGAAGAAGCCAATGCGGAACGCGAAAAATATGAAGCTAATCGGAAAGAATTAATTGCAAATATTTCTCATGACTTAAAAACACCAATTACTTCTATCATTGGTTACGTTGAAGGTTTGATGGATGGCGTTGCCAATACTGAAGAAAAAAAACAGCGCTATTTAACGGTCATTCATGAAAAAAGTTTAGGCCTCAATGATTTAATTGAAGAATTATTTTTGTATTCTAAATTAGACCTAGATCGTGCTGTCTTTACAATGGAAAAGACCAATTTCACTCGTTTTATTGCACATATTCTTGAAGAATACCGTTTGGAACAAGAACTCGTGATTACTTCTGTCCTTCCCACCGAAGCCTTATACGTTCAAATGGACCCCACGCAGATGAATCGCGTGATTACCAATCTAATTCAAAATAGCATTAAATTTGCGGATCCCACTAAAGAACAACTAGCCTTTACGATTTCTTTAACGCATAATCAAACAGACTTAGTTTTAACCATTACAGATAACGGTATTGGTATCGATAAAAAAGAATTACCTTATTTATTCGAACGCTTCTATCGTGTAGACAAATCTCGAACCCCAACAGTTAAAGGAAGCGGCTTGGGATTAAGTATTGTCAAACAAATTATTGACTATCATCAGGGAACAATCACTGTCACAAGTAAAAAAGGAGACGGCACCAACGTGATAATTACGTTGCCGTTGTTGGAGGATGAAAAATGAAACCACATGTATTAATTATTGAAGATGATCCAAGCATTGCTGATTTGCAAAAAGATTATTTAGAAATTAATGATATGACTGTCACAATCGAACATGATGGAAAAAAAGGATTGGAAGCAGCTTTAAATGAGCCCTTTGATTTAATTATTTTAGATGTGATGCTGCCAACTATGGATGGTTTTGAAATCTGTCGTGCAATTCGGAAAAAAAAGCAAACGCCGATCATGATTGTTTCGGCTAAAAAAGAAGATATTGATAAAATTCGTGGGCTTGGCTTAGGTGCTGATGATTATATAATCAAGCCGTTTAGCCCCAATGAATTAGTCGCTCGAGCAAAAGCCCATATGAACCGTTATCAATTGTTAAGCAAAGCAGAACAACCACCACAATTACTAAAAATCAATGAAATCGCTGTCGACACTGCCGCCCATAAAGTGTTTGTTTTAGAAAATGAAGTTATTTTTACAAGCAAAGAATACAAATTATTGGTTTTCTTGATGGAACATCCTAACCGTGTGTGGAATAAAGAAGAACTTTTTGAAAGTGTCTGGGGGTTTGATGCCTTAGATACTGAGGTTTCGACTGTCGTTGTTCACATTAAACGGATTCGGGAAAAATTAAAAAAAGCCAATCTCTCTGATTCTCCAATTGAAACACTCTGGGGAAGTGGCTACCGCTTCAATCGATAAAGAGAGCAAAAATAAGTCGGAGCCTATTTCTAGGCTCCGACTTATTTTTTTATTAATTTACACGAGAAAATTTTTGATAAAGTTGGTTGAAAACAATCATAAACTGTTCAATTTCTGCCATTGTATTGCTTTCATCTAAACTAATGCGCACAGCGGAGGTCGCCAATTCCCCAGGCACATGCATGGCATACAAGGTGCTGCTAGCCATTTTTTTTCGGCTAGAACAAGCACTCGTGGTCGAAATATAAATCTGTTTTTCTTCCAATGCATGGACCAGCACTTCGCCACGAATCCCTTTCAAAGCAAAACATAAAATGTGTGGCGCAAAATGTTCATTATCTTGTGAAAAAACAGTCACATTTTGAAATTCTTCTAGCGCCTTTAATAAATAACTCCGTAACGTCGCCACATGTTGCGGCCGTTGTTGTTCGTTCTCTAAATGCAAGCGTAACGCTTTGGCCATTGCCACAATTGCTGGTACGTTTTCTGTCCCACTGCGTTGGTTGTTTTCTTGCCCGCCTCCTGTTAAAAGCGGCGCTAAACGCTTTCCTTGTTTCCAATACATAAAACCAATGCCTCGTGGTCCATGAAATTTATGTGCAGAAAACGTTGCAAAATCCACCCGATCCGTTAACCACTCTGAGTAATTAACTTTCCCAATTGCTTGAACCGCGTCTACATGAAAATGAATTTTAGGAAACTCCGCTAAAACCTCGCTGATTTCTTTAATTGGTTGAATCGTTCCCACTTCATTGTTGACTGCCATAACAGAAACCAAAATCGTTTCTTTTCTAATTAATTTCTGTAGTTCCTCGACTTTTACACGACCTTCTTTATCCACTGGCGCATAAGAAAGTTCAAAACCTAGTTCGACTAATTGTTCCGCTGTTTCTGTAACTGCTGGATGTTCCACTGCAGAAATAATAATATGATTACCAAATTCTCGTTTTTCGATTGCCGTTCCTTTTAAAACCCAGTTATCTCCTTCAGTTCCGCCACTTGTAAAATAGATTTCATTTGCTGAAACATTGATTAGCTCCGCAATCTGCTTCCGTGCTTGTTGTAAGAGCCGATTCGCTTGGCTGCCTAAGTCATGTAGGCTAGACGGATTGCCAATAATCCGCTGACTGGTTTTTACATATGTATCTAAAGCCTGGGGGTAAATCGGTGTAGTTGCACTATTATCAAAATAAATCATTTGTCACCCTTCTTTTTTAAAATTCTTTCCCATTATATACTTTCTAAAGTATCACTTCAAGTCACCACCACGCCATAAAAAACAGAGGCTTGTCTGTCGACAAACCTCTGTTTAGTGATTGTTTAATTAAATTGCTGTTAAATTAGGGTTATTGATATTTTTAAAATAAAAATCTTCGATTCGTTTGAACGCCCCTGGCTCAACAGCTTCCAATGCCGTTCCAATTTCATCTAATGCATCTTGATAACGGAATTCTGTCGAGAATAAATACATGCTTTTATCTAAAGCCGCTCGGATGTTCTCGTGAGTATGACGATAGCGGTTTGCATATTGCATCATTTGTTCTGTCAGAGCTGCTGCATTGACTAAATCTTTTGTTTTCTTATCTAATAACTCTAAATCATCTTCGCATAAGTCACACAAACGATTGATTTCATCCATGTTAATGCGCATTTTATTTAAGGCTCGGCTTAAATCTTCAATTCGATCCGTTGCCACATAGAAAAATTCTAAGTAATCAGCAGACAAACCTGGTAAGCGTTGCTTTTCAACATACCGTTTGATACTCCGTAAACGGAATTCGTATTCGTCAACTTTTTCTTGGGCGACTTTTTCGCCTTTTCTTAGTTCTTTCAATGAAGCATCAATTTCTAATTGTTGATTTTCAATATCATCTAAAATCTTATAGCATTCTTTATAGAACGCTTGAATTTCAGAGTAAGGAACGGTATGTTCTTTCATTCGAGGTTCCAAATCTTTTTGACGGCGAATAATTTCTTCAATTTCCGTTTGGAAGCCACGACTACGTCCTAGCTCGTTGTTGTTTAAGGTGTAGCTTTGTGATACATGGTCCAATTCAATCATTAATTGACGGTTATTTTTTAAGGAATGAGAAATATAATCGTCAATAATTTTTTGATTGGTTACGACATATTTCTTCGCTTCAATTTCACGTTCCATCACTTCATATAATGCATCAATCGCCGTTGCTGTGTCGCGATTTGCGACCTCTACTGCAGCAATCTCTGTTTTCTCTAAATCAGCCATTGAATTCTCGACACGTTTTTTCGCATGTTGAATTTCTTCAGCAAAGTTTTGTTCAGGGAACACGTAATCGTCAACTAATAATTGGTTGTAGCCTTCTTCGATTTCTTTTAATTGATCTGGGAAAGTTTCATTTAATTCTTCATACATTGGTGGAATCCGTTTCATTAAGTCTTCCAATTCATACGTATGACGTTCCGCATCTTCTAGGACTTCTCGAGCCTCGATTGGGTCCCCCGATGTATTTAGTGTGACAAATTGTGTGAATTCAATTTCGACGTTTCTTAATTGTTTTTGGATTTCGGAGTATGCTGGACCAAAGCTAGCTTTATCATCTTTTAGTGATTTACTTAATTCTTCATAGACATCCAAAGCTTTTTGAACTTCTAATGAATTGCGCTCTTCACTTTCACGTAATTCTTTCAAGCCATTACGAATGACTTCCACTTCGGCTTCCATTTCGGTCATCGTTTCATTCGCTTCCACGACTGCTTTCTTCGCTTTCATGAAACGGAAAATTTCATTTTGATTTTCGACTTCATAAATTTGACTCTCTAGTTCGGCGAAAGAACGCGTCGATAGTTCTACCCAACGTTGATTCCATTCACGGAAACTATTTTGACTCTGTCCAACTAGATGCATTTTTTTAATGTCATCGATTTCTTCAAAGACTGGTAAGTCAAACAGGGCTTCTTTACGAACTTCTAATTCATCTAATTGTTCTTGATTTTTTTTGCGCATAAAATAACCAATTAAGTATAGCACCGCAGCAATAATAACGATTACTAGTACTAAAATGATAATCCAATTATTCTTCATTTTGGCTCCTCCGATAATTTTTCTATAATAAAAGAAAGGTTGTTTGTTCTCTTCACACGGTTATCTATTGTTCCTGACCCTTGAAAAAGGGCATTCTTGCAGAAATACCTATAGAAAATTATAGCACAAACTGTATATTCATTCACTAGTTATAACAAACTTTTTTAAGAAAACCCGCGATCTTCTTACGAAGGGGTTGATTCACTGCTTTCATCGATCCGATTTTCACTAATTTTTTTACAAATATCACTTAGTTGTGTTAAGAAGGCATCCGCTTGACTTTGATCCATCCCAAAGTGTTCATCGCGCATAGCCCAAACTTCTAGCCCAGCTTCTTTGGCAGAGGCAATGCCTTTTTCTGAATCTTCAATGGCTATACATTCCTGTGGCGCAACAGCTAATTCTTGTAACGTGTGCAGATAAATATCCGGCGCCGGTTTACTTTCTTCGAAATCTTCCCCACTCACGACCGCATCAAAATAACTACTTAATTGCCCCACTGTCAAAACCTCTTCAATTGCGTCTTTTGTGGAAGAAGAAGCTAATCCGATTTTATAACCTTGTCTTTTTAAAAATTGTAAAACACGTTTCGCGTTTTCATCAAGCACAGCTAAATAATCTATCGGATGCGCTTTTTTATAGGCTATGTATTGTTCATTTAAAAAAGCAATATCTAGCTCTTTTTTGTTGACTTGTTCAATCTTTTGCCATAATGAACGCATATCCGCACCGACTAATTCCGGCAAGGTTAGGCCCTCAATGGTCAAATCAAATTCCGCTAAAAATGCTTTACGTCGCTCATAATAATAAGCTTCGCTATCTACTAGGACACCGTCCATATCAAAAATAATGGCAGTTTTGGATTCTGTCATACTATTTAACTCCTTCGTTACGACTCATATCTTTACAGTTTAACAAAATTTTAAGGAAAAATGAAGAACAAATATTTTCATGATTTCCTAACTTTCTGAAAATAAGTGGTTGCTTTTCTAAATGTTTTTCGGTATCCTTTTACTAATCTACAAATGAGAAAATAATTAAAAACAGGAGTGATAAACGTGAACGTAGTTAAATTCGGCGGTAGCTCGCTAGCATCAGCACCACAGTTACAGAAAGTCTTACAAATCGTCAAGGAAGAGCCGCGCCGAACGTTTGTCGTTGTATCCGCTCCTGGAAAGCGAACCCCGCAAGATATTAAAGTGACTGATTTATTGATTCAATACTATCAGCGCTACTTAAATAATGAGGACATTGAATCGACAATCTCTGCCATCATTCGTCGTTATGAAGATCTTTTCGATGAATTACACTTGGATAAAGCAGTTTTAGCTGATATTGCTATTTCGATTCGCCAATTAGCCACTTTACCAAAAGAAAACAATGCTTTTTTATTTGACTATTTTTTAGCTAGTGGCGAGGACAATAATGCAAAAGTTGTTGCCAGTTTTTTCAAGCAAAATGGCTTAGATGCTCGCTACATTAGTCCGAAAGAATTGGGTCTCCTAGTGACACCTGAGCCAGGCAATGCCCGCATTTTACCAAAAGCTTTAGAGAAAATTAGTGTCTATCGTGAGACTCAACAAATCTTGGTTATTCCAGGTTTCTTTGGTTATACAGAAACCGGCGAAATTTGTACTTTTTCTCGTGGCGGTTCCGATATCACAGGGTCCATTGTTGCCGCAGGTGTTCAAGCAGATTTGTATGAAAACTTTACCGATGTGGACGGAATTTATGTCGCCCATCCTGGAATTATTGAACAGCCTCAAACGATTCAAGAATTGACCTATAGAGAAATGCGGGAGTTAGCTTATGCAGGATTTGCCGTCCTCCACGACGAAGCCTTAATGCCTGCCTATCGCGCAAATATTCCAGTCGTTATCAAAAATACCAACAACCCACATCATCCTGGCACCCTAATTACCACCTCTCGCAAAGTGAAGCATGGCCCTGTTGTAGGAATTGCTAGTGATCAAGGGTTCGCAAGTATTTACATTAGTAAGTATTTAATGAATAGAGAGTTAGGTTTTGGGCGACGGCTTTTAGAAGTACTAGAAAAATTAGCCTTAAGCTATGAGCATATGCCCTCAGGAATTGATGACATCACGATTGTTTTAAGAGAAGACCAGTTAACAACTGAAATTGAAAATCGACTGATGGCCCAACTCCAAGAAGTTTTAGCGCCAGATGAGTTACGCATCACGCATCACCTTTCCATGATTATGATTGTCGGCGAAGGCATGCGCCAACGAATTGGGGTTACTGCTGAAAGTACAATGGCGTTAGCCAAAGAAAAAATCAACTTAGAAATGATTAACCAAGGATCTTCGGAAGTAAGTATTATGTTTGGTATCAAGAAAGAACAAGAGGAAAAAGCCATCAAAGCCTTATATCGGACGTTCTTCCATGATTAATGAAAAAGACGAATGAGTTTTCTCATTCGTCTTTTTCATTGGTCTCAGTAATTTTCAATTGGCGTTGAATTTCCGCTTTAATTTTAGCTTCTGGCGCAAAATCTTGTTCCCAATTTTCAGGTTTTAATACTTTATTTGTTTCTGGATCATAATGTGGCTGCCCATCTGGAAATAATTTCCCCATATTGGCTTGATGAACGATTTCAATAATTTTTGTTGGATTGACGCCCATTAAGCAAAACGAACCATAAGTAAAATACAATAAATCGACTAGTGCATCCACTTCCTCCACTAAAGGATCAGATACTGGTTTGCCTTTCGCCAAGACTTTCTGCTCTGCTTTATCGACAGATTTTTTTAATCCGTTGACCAATTGTTGAAAAAGTACTTGGTCATTATCAGCAGCACTATATAAAAATTCCACAAGTTCTTCGACTTTAAACTCTGCTCGTCGACTGGCTAGCTCTGGCGAAAAAGCAGTTGGTTGCTCTGGTTGTTGTGGATTAAAAACCTCATGGAAGGCACAAGCCATTTCATAAGGGGATTGCTTTTCAGACATTCAGCTACCTTCTTTCTCAAAATAAATCTAATTGTTTTGGATTCAAATCATCGTAACTCAAATTCAAGACTTTTTGCATCTGTAGGGCGTTTTCTGCAGCATCACCGCCAGAATTATTATTAAAAATTACGCCCACTTCTTTAGCTTCTTGCGACATTTTTAAAACAGCTTCGCTTAAATCAGCGATTTCCTGCGTATTATAATGATAGAGGGTTCTTTTTTTACGCCACTCTGCATCATTGGCTAACCAGCCAGCCGCATTACGTCCGTGAAACCGGAAGAGCACGAGATTAGGATTCGTTACATAAGGATAAAAGGGCACTGGATTCGTAGGAATCTGCGGTTCATCTACAATCACAAGGGAAAATTGATTTTCTTTCATAAATTGCAACATTTGTTTTACAAAGTTTGGTTGATACCATGAATTATTTCGTAATTCAATGGCGATGGGTAGGTCTTTAAACCAGTGACGAATTTTTTGCAAGTAAGCGACATTTTCTTTCGTACAACCAAATGTTCCTGAAAATTGTACCAGAAAGGCAAATAATTTTTTACTTTCAATTAATGGGGCCATACTTTCTAAAAAGGCGGTGATCATTTCTTCTTCACTTGCATAATAAGTCTGCCACTCACCTTGACAACTGATTCCACTATAAACTTTCATGACAAAGCGAAAGTTTTCGGGAACTGCTTTGACCCATTCAGCTACTCGTTCTTTGGGAGGAATCCCGTAATACGCCGTGTCCATTTCAACTAGCGGTAAATGACTGGCATATTCATAAAGCGTGGCCCGTTTTTTTCCAGTTAAATAGTCGTGTTCACTAAAAGATGTTAATCCTAAGCGAATCATGTCCTTCCTCCTCTGCGTAACTTTTTATTTTTTAAATCGTCATCTTAACTTAGTTGGTCCAATCGATATTCGCTTCACAATAGGTTTGACCATCAATCCGAATCTCATGGCGCGTTTTCAACTGATTTTCTTGTTCGACAATTTCGTAATGACTTTCGACTTCTTGGCCGTATTCTACTTCTTTATCAAATTTCACAAGAATTTTTTTCGGTTGATGCGTTGTTAAAAAGTCATACCCTAACACATCCAATAACCAATTAAAGTAAATCGCATTATTAACATGTTGATTGCCATCAATATCAAAAAAACGCACACGATAAGGTAAAAAGTTCCCCTCTGCGACTTTTTCAATTTTTTCATGGCGATAAATTTTAGTGTTTTTTTCAGAATCAAAAGGTGCAATAATTTCTGGTAACACACTACTGATTTTCCGATTTTTTTGATCCATTAAGACAAAGGTTGATTTCACAAAGACACATTCATTGCCTTCTTCATCATGAACCCAAAAGTTACGATAACAAAAATATTTGTTATAACTCATAGCTTGCGTTGTAATTGCTACTTTTTCACCAACTTTTGGTAAGCGGTGAATCTCTATTTCATAATTGGTGATGACCCAGCCTAGGCCAAATTGAGCGACATAAGCCGCATCTCTTCCTAGTAATTCTGTTTGTTCTTCTGATACTTTAATGACAACCGCTAACAAAGCCGGTATCTTCATTGCACCAGTAAAATCGCCGTCATAGTAGGCAACTTCATAAGAGGATGTATGTTTTTTTCCCACGAAATAATCTCCTTTTTCCAATGGCTACTTTCGTGTCATTGTTTCTTCTTAAAAGTATACCACGTGATTTCTTCAATTGCGATTCCGAATGAAAAATTAACAAAACTTTGAAAAACACTATTATTTATATTATTTAAAAACGTTCTTAATATTACTTAAAAAATATTGTTTTATTTTTAAAAATAACATTTCTTATTATTTGTATCCGAAAGATTATTATGTTATATTCCTATCTGTAAGCGCATACAAAATAATTTTTTAGGAGGTTTTTTCATGAAAAAGAGTTTATTAACAATCGTCCTGGCTTTTAGTTTTGTTTTAGGTGGCGCTGCATTGGCCCCTACTGTTTCAGAGGCTCATGGTTACGTAGCAAGTCCTGGAAGTCGTGCTTTCTTTGGTAGTTCTGCTGGTGGTAACTTAAATACAAATGTTGGTCGTGCACAATGGGAACCTCAAAGTATCGAAGCGCCCAAAAATACGTTTATTACTGGTAAATTAGCCAGTACAGGTGTCTCAGGTTTTGAACCTTTGGATGAACAAACAGCTACTCGTTGGCACAAAACAAACATTACAACAGGTCCCCTTGACATCACTTGGAACTTAACTGCCCAACATAGAACTGCTTCTTGGGATTACTATATTACTAAAAATGGCTGGAATCCAAATCAACCATTAGACATTAAAAACTTCGACAAAATTGCTTCAATTGACGGCAAACAAGAAGTTCCTAATAAAGTTGTCAAACAAACAATTAATATTCCGACAGACCGCAAAGGTTATCATGTCATTTACGCTGTCTGGGGCATTGGTGATACGGTGAACGCCTTTTACCAAGCGATTGATGTGAACATTCAGTAAAAATACTCACATCTTAAACTAAATTAAAGGAGTTCTCAAAAAATGAAGCTAAAAAAAATAATCCCTGCTTTCCTCCTTCTTTCAACCGTAGCAGTTGGCTTGTGGTTAACGCCTACTCAAGCTTCTGCAGATGCTGCGGATACGATGGTAGATATCTCTGGCAAAAAAGTGTTGGTTGGATATTGGCATAACTGGGCCTCAAAAGGACGCGATGGTTACAAACAAGGAACATCAGCATCGCTGAACCTTTCAGAAGTAAATCAAGCCTACAATGTCGTACCGGTTTCCTTCATGAAAAGCGATGGTACGACACGGATTCCTACGTTCAAGCCTTATAACCAAACGGACACTGCCTTCCGACAAGAAGTCGCACAATTAAATAGTCAAGGTCGCGCAGTTTTATTGGCACTTGGTGGAGCAGATGCACATATCCAATTAGTCAAAGGCGATGAACAAGCCTTTGCGAATGAAATCATTCGTCAAGTGGAAACATACGGCTTTGATGGTTTAGACATCGACTTAGAGCAATTGGCGATTACTGCTGGCGACAACCAAACCGTCATCCCTGCTGCGTTGAAAATAGTCAAAGACCATTATCGAGCACAAGGAAAAAATTTCATCATTACGATGGCGCCAGAATTCCCTTATTTAAAACCTGGTGCCGCTTATGAAACATACATTACTTCCCTAAATGGTTATTATGATTACATTGCCCCACAATTATATAACCAAGGCGGCGACGGTGTCTGGGTCGATGAAATTATGACTTGGGTTGCTCAAAGCAACGATGCTCTAAAATACGAATTCCTCTATTATATGTCTGATTCATTAATCCATGGTACGCGCGGCTATCTACAGATACCAAACGATAAATTAGTCCTTGGTTTACCAGCAAATCGGGATGCTGCTGGTAGCGGCTATGTCGTTGAGGCTACCCCTGTAGCCAAAACTTTTGATCAGTTAGCAAAAGACGGTAATCCTATCCGTGGCTTAATGACTTGGTCTGCAAATTGGGACGTTGGTCAAGATGTCAACGGCAAGTCCTACAACAATGAATTTGCGACACGTTATAGTAACCTCGTAAAATAAAAGCTATTTTGAGACAGAACACCGCATTTGGTTCTGTCTCTTTTTAAATTTTACTCACCGGTCTTTCAATAATCCAAACAATGTTCTCTCGCTTTCTAACCAATTAATTTTAAACCAATCACAGAAACAATGATTAAAAAAATAAAAAATATCCGGCGTAGGTCTTTTGATTCACCTAAGAGCATTCCTAAAATAGCGCCTCCTGCTGTACCAATTCCTGTCCAAACTGCATAAGAAACGCCCATCGGCAATTGTCTCATCCCTAAATATAAGAATAAGAAACTACCACTAAACGCTAGAATTAAAATTAACAATGAACGTAAGTCTTTTTTTGTTGTAAATAATTTAATTGAACCTACGCCAAAGATTTCAAAACAGCCTGCAATAACTAAGTATAACCAACTCATCTTGTTTCCTCCTCTTTATTTCCAGTTACCATTTTTAAGCCAATCACACCTATTAATAACAGCAACAGAAAAAGAACTTTTCCTATGCCCAATGGTGTGTGGAATAAAAAATGATCTGTTACAATAGTTCCAGCACTACCTAAGCCGACAAATACAGCATAGGCTGTGCCAACTGGCAATTCCTCTCCTGCTTTAATCAGCGCATAAAAACTGATAAAGATTGCGATTACTGTCCCTAAAATCTCCCACCATGTTGTGCTATGCTTCATGCCAATGACCCAAATCACTTCACAAAAAGCGCCAAAAATAACTTTTAACCAAGCTTTACTCATCTTGTTTTCCTTCCCTTCCAAACAAAAAAAGTGCCAACAAACAGTTCAGCTATGGCCTAAGAACTGTTCATTAACACTTTAGTCGCAAGCATCCGGCGATGTTTACGAAAGTTTATGTATTAAAATATCTCAGGCTATTATATTCTTATTTTTTAAAAAAATCAACTAAAAAATAATAGTTCGAATTCGAGACATTTCTTTTGCATTTTTAGGACTAATCATTTAAACTTACTTTTAGTAAGTTAATTAATTAAAAAAATTATTTTTCTTTTAGGAGGATTTTTATTATGAATACACAAATTTTAGGTTTACACCACGTCACTGCCATGACTTCAAGTGCTGAAAAAATTTATCACTTTTTCACCGATATTTTAGGTCTACGTTTAATTAAAAAGACTGTTAACCAAGACGATATTGAAACATATCATTTATTTTTTGCTGATGATGCCGGCTCTCCCGGAACAGATATGACTTTCTTTGACTTTCCAGGCTTACCTAAAGGAACCAAAGGAACCAATACAATTTCTCGTACTTCCTTCCGTGTAAAAGATGATGATGCTTTGGATTACTGGGTATCACGCTTTAATGAATATGCAATTGATCATGGAGAAATTCAAGAACGTTTTGGTAAAAAGTATTTAGAATTTGAAGACTTTGACAATCAACGTTACCAACTTATTTCTGATGAAAAGAACCAAGGTGTTGCAGCTGGCACGCCTTGGAAAAAATCTAACGTCCCTAGTGAACATGCTTTAATCGGCTTAGGTCCAGCCTTTGTAACTGTCGAAAATTACGAACATCTGCAACTAGTTTTAACTGAAGTTTTAGGATTCAAATTGATTGATGCTGAAGGTAGTTTCCATTTATTTGAAGTTGGCGAAGGTGGAAATGGTGCCAGCATCATCGTAGAGCATCGGGAAGATTTGCCAGCGGCTCAAGAAGGCTACGGCAATGTCCATCACTTAGCCTTGCGCGTTGCCGATGAGGAAGCACTACGTTTCTGGATTGAAAAAATTAATCGTTTGGAATTTCCTAATTCTGGCTTTGTGGAACGTTTTTACTTTAAATCTGAATATTTCTTGGCAGCAACACATGTTTTATTTGAACTGGCAACCGATGGTCCTGGGTTTTTAGAGGATGAAACCTATGAACACGCTGGTGAAAAATTATCATTACCGCCATTTTTAGAACCAAAACGGGCAGGGATTGAAGAATTTGTGCGTCCTTTCGATACTTCAGATGCGAATGTTCAAAGAAATTAGTATTTTTTCTAGGAGGCTCCTATGATTCATTACAATAGTAACGAGTTATCTGCAAAAACAGCGTATAAATTTTTATCAGGAAGTATTATTCCTCGGCCAATCGCTTGGGTTACGACACAAGATACAGCCACAGGTATCGTCAACGCTGCCCCCTTTAGTTTCTTTAATGCGGCGGCAGCTGAAATTCCTTTAGCAACGTTGTCCATTTTACGACCAGACAAAGCGCCTAAAGATACGGCACGAAATATCTTGGCTACTAAAGAGCTTGTCATCCATTTCGTTAACGAAGACGTTCTTACTCAAATGAATCAGACTTCGGCGTCTTTAGCACCAGAAATCAGTGAAATTGACACATTTGGGATTGAAACCATTGCCAGCCAGACTGTTGCTGTTCCAGCAATCAAAGCCGCGCCGATTCGGATGGAAGCTCGCTTACATCAATATGTACCTATTGCTAACCATGAAGGTCAAATTATTACGGATTTATTCATTGTAGAAATTACCGATTTCTATTTTGATTCAGCCGTTTTCGATGAAGAACATCAGTACATTTTACCTGAAAAACTCCAACCGATTGCTCGTTTAGCAGGCAATGATTATACAACATTGGGCGAAATCCGTGAAGTTCGCCGCCCAACGTAAAAAGAAGGCCCCCGCCATGACGGCGGGGGCCTTCTTTTTCTGTTTTATGCTAATGCTCCCATTGGATCCCAAGGTGCCAAAACAGTTGGCGCTTGTTCCCAAGCTTTTTTCTGTTCATCAGTTAATAAATCTTTGTGCACAACGATTTGATAAGTGTACTCGTCCATCCACGCATCGCTCATAACGAAGAAGCCATTTTCACCGACTTTTTCGCCCCAGCTATTTTCCACTTTCCATTTTGTTGTTTGACCATCAACGATATCAACACCTGTTAAAACCATGGCGTGTGTCATTAAGCTTTCACCAAAGTCTAAACGTTCTGCTTTAGTCATCGTAAAATCAATATCAAAAAGATCGTTCATATCGTAAACGTCTAATGCCATAATTCCTGTGTCACGTGTTGAAGATTGTCCGACATCACAACCAAACCAAACAGATTCGCCTTGTTCCAATTGTGCAGCAGCTAATTTTTTGAAAGCAGCCATTTCTACATTTAAATATTTAACTTCTTTGCCGCCGACAACATTCCCTAACATTTCAACAGTGTATGTTTTGTTGAAGGGTTTATCTTCTGTAGGAGCATTAATAATACTTACATAATCATGTAAATTAACGCCAACGTATTTCTCAAAGAATGTTTGCGGTGTTAGATTTTGATCCAAATGATAATTTTTTTCTTCGTCACGGTATTCAAAATCAAAGGTTTCTGGCGGCGTTCCTAAAGAGATTGCTAAGAAATTATAAATTTCTTGCAACATTGCTTCTTTGTTTTTTTGGACTTCTTCAGCAGAAGCGCCTTTTTCAATTAAACTACGTAAAATTGTTGCATCTTTGCGTAATTTTTTATTTAAATAGTTGTTTAAGTCACGTGAATTGGAACTGTTGCTGCTTTCAGGCATTGCCGTTTTAGGCACTACGCCATATTTATCAAAAATTGAAACGATCATATCCCATTGCCCACCATCTTGTTGTGGTGTCGCTAATAAAAAGGCCACTTTACGACTAGTCAACGGTTGATCGGCTGTTGCAATAATATTTTCATAGAAATAGTTTGATTTTTCATATTTATCCCAGAAAAATGTATAGTTTTGTGATAATTCAAAATCTTTTAATTGAAACGCATTTAACATTCTATGTCTAAATGTATTTAATGCCGCAAACATCCAGCAGCGACCGCTTTGTTTTTGATTGGCCACTTTTCCAGTAGCTAAGTCGACTGAAAAGACGGGTACGTTATTCACGGCTCCTTGTACAGATTCACCTGAAGCGCTGATACCATTTTTTACTACACTACGTTGTAAGGCATTTTGTTTATTATTGTTCAAGAAATCTTGATGGAATTTCTCTGTTAATTTTGGTTCAATTGCTGTCATATTTTCATCGTCCTTTCATTTTACGTTCTTCTTCATTATATGCTTCTCTTTAAACAGAAACAACCATTTACTCTAAATTCCTTGCTTTCCAACTCTTTTTGTATTAGTATATATAATACAGATATCACAAATAAGACAGGAGTGATTCGATGCTTTTAGAAATAGATGAACAAAGCGAACAGCCCATCTATCAGCAACTCATTGATCAAATCATTGTAGGCATTGCCAAAGGTGAACTGGTTCCCAATGAAAGTTTGCCTTCTATCCGACAATTGGCGGACGAAATCGGGGTCAATATGATGACTGTTTCAAAAGCTTATAATAAGTTAAAGCAATCAGGTTATATTGTGACTGACCGTCGTAACGGCACCAAAATTGCCGCAAAGTTACCTGCTACCGCTGTTTGGCAACAGCAATTGCATGAGCGTTTAGAACTTCTGTTGGCTGAAAGTTTTTTACATCAGCAATCCGAAGCAGAAATCCAAGCACTTATTCAGAAAATTTATCAAAATTTTGATTCGAAAGGGCGTGCATTATAATGGCGGTATTCTTTTATTTCATCCTAGTTTCTGTCGCTTTTTTTATGGCATTTACTATGGGGATTTATGCAAATCCTCACAAAAATATTATTTTGGAAAACACTTTACCAGAAGATAAACTACAAGATCCCAGCGTTCAAGCAATCCGGAAACGTTATAAAAAACGCTTGGTTCAACTAGCAGCCGTTTTTAGTGTTCTTAGTTTACCTTTGTTATTTATTCCTTATGATTCGATTTTATTGTTCCTTTTTCTGTTACTTTTATTTAGTTTTATTGGCAGTGGCTACTATCTGCAAATCGTTTATATTCGCAAAATGGCCGCTTTAAAAATGCAAAACGGCTGGTTGCTACCTAAGCGTCCTCTCTTAATCGATACGCAATTAGTTTTAAATAAAAACCAGAAACTTATTTCATTTTGGTGGTTTTTACCTGCAATTATTCTTACTTTTGCTGGGGGCTTTTATTCCTTGCAAACGGCGATTGGTTCCTGGATTCTTTTCTTAATTACTGTTTTGATGTTAAGTTTGTTCATTGGCGGCTATTATTTTATTGCGCGCTTACCTGTCAAACCGCTAACTAGTGACTCAAAAATTAATCAGCAAATCAATGATTTATTTCGGCATCATTGGTCTGTTTTAATGGTTTTATCCGCCTTAGTTTTTGCACCGCTAACCATTTTACCAACTTTCACAATTGTAATTGATTATACGGTTGCGATGGCCCTTACTTTTTGTTATTTTATTCTTTTGTTTGTTTATGTAGGCTTTCTCTTCTACTACCTATTTTCAATGCGCAAAAAACAAGATCAATTCGTTTTACAGGCTGGCGATTATCGCTATGGGGATGATGATCAATATTGGCGGTATGGGATTTATATCAATCCAAAGGACCCCAAAATCATGGTTCCTGACCGCATTGGTATGAATTTATCTATTAACCTAGGACGGCCTGCTGGGAAAATTATTCTAGCCGCTACTGGTATTTTAACGATTGCGGTGCTGTTCTTTGCCACAGTGCCGATGTTTATAAATGATTTTTCTAGTCATGCCTTTCAAGCAACTATTGAAAAGAACCAAATTGAATTATCTGCCCCATTAGCAAAAACAAGGTCAATTCCTTTTAACCAAATCACTGCTGTTTCTTTGATTGATGACTTACCTCAAGAACGCATCCGCACAATGGGTGCTGCGACAGATAGTTACTTAACAGGAGAATTTAAAGTCGCTGGAAAACCTGCTTATTTACTAATTTATACAAAAAGTCATCCGATTCTGAAAATAGAAACGCGGGAAAAAGTTTATTATTATACTGCGCGTGATGGTCAAGAAACGACTAAGATTTATCAGGAAATCAAAGCAAAACTTCCATAACAAAAAAACAGGGCCTACTCATGATGGTAGGCCCTGTTTTTTTGTTATTCGCTGACAACCTTGAATTTTGTATCCGCCAACGTGGTATTCAGCTCATCCTGGCTTACTTCACGATCTGCTGTCACAACGGCTGTTTGATCTGCCAAGTGAACCGCAACATTCGTTACGCCGTCAATTCCACTAAATTTTTCAGTGACCGCTTGAACACAGCCATCACATTTCATCCCATCAATTTTTACTGTTTTTTCCATTTCACTTCATCCTTTTCAATTTTATTTTTGACTTCCACTAGTTCTTTTCACCGTCGAAGGTTTAAATCCTTTTAAGCGTAAAGCGTTTAGTAAGACAGAGACTGAACTAAAACTCATAGCTGCTGCTGCAATCATCGGACTTAACAAAGGTCCACCAAATAAGTGTAACACACCCATAGCCACTGGAATACCTAATGTATTATAGGCAAATGCCCAGAAAAGATTTTCTTTGATGTTTTTGATGGTCGCTTTACTTAATTCAACTGCTGTAGGCACATCCATTAAATCACTACGCATTAGCACAATGTCGGCCGATTCCATTGCAACATCTGTGCCTGAACCAATAGCAATCCCCACATCTGCTTGGGCAAGTGCTGGTGCATCATTAATACCGTCACCCACCATCGCAACTTTTTTGCCTTCTGCTTGTATTTTTTTCACTTCTAACGCTTTATCTTCTGGTAAAACTTCACTTAAGACACGATCGATACCTACTTGTTTTGCAATCGCCTCGGCAGTACGCTTGTTGTCTCCCGTAATCATCACGGCTTCGATCCCCATTTTATGCAAACGTGCAATGGCTGTTTGACTGCTATCCTTCACAGTATCTGCTACCGCAATGATACCCGCAAACGAACCATCTTTTGCCACAAACATTGGGGTTTTCCCTTCTTCTGCCAAACGATCCGCTTGTTGAACAAACGTTGATAGCTCAATGGCTTCTTCTTTCATTAATTTTATATTGCCCAAAAGTAGGACTCGTTCGTTGATTGTCACACGGATGCCGTGACCTGGAATCGCTGAAAAATCGCTTCCTTCTGCTAATGGCAATTGACGTTCTTTAGCCGCCCCCACAATTGCTTCACCTAGAGGATGTTCTGATCCTTGTTCTGCAGAAGCTGCTAATGTTAGTAACTCAGCTTCTGAAAGTGCTGAATCAGCAACTAAAATATCCGTAACCACCGGTTTGCCTTCTGTAATAGTTCCTGTTTTATCAAACACGATTGTTTGAATTTTGTGAGTGGTTTCTAAAGCATCCCCACTTTTAATTAAAACGCCATTTTCAGCGCCCTTACCTGTTCCCACCATAATCGCAGTCGGCGTTGCCAAGCCGAGCGCACAAGGACAAGCAATCACTAACACAGAAATGGTAATTGTCAAAGCGAAAATCCATGACTCTTGTCCTAAAAAGAACCAAGCCAAGCCAGAAAGAACAGCCAAACCAATAACGATTGGGACAAAAACACCCGAAATTTTATCAGCTAATTGTGCAATCGGCGCTTTTGAGCCTTGCGCATCTTCCACTAATTGAATGATTTGGGCAAGGGCCGTCTCTTTTCCCACTTTTGTCGCCTTGAATTGAAAGCTGCCATTTTTATTGATGCTAGCACCAATTACTGCATCACCGACTTTCTTTTCAACAGGCAAACTTTCGCCCGTTAACATGGCTTCATCCACAGAACTACTGCCTGAAACAATCACTCCATCAACAGGGATTTTATCTCCTGGGCGAACAATCACAATGTCATCCAACTGAACAGCATCAACTGGCACTTCAATTTCTGCCCCATCATGTAAAATATGAGCAGTTTTCGGCGCCAAACCCATTAATTTTTTTATCGCATCTGAGGTTTTCCCTTTTGAAACAGCTTCGAAATATTTTCCTAATGTAATTAAAGTTAAAATAACACCCGCTGATTCATAATAAAGAGCCATTGTAAAACTTGTATCTCCTAAGAATATCATGACTGTGCCATATAAACTATACACAAAAGCAGCACTGGTTCCTAAAGCTACTAAAGAAAACATATTCGGATGCCCTTTAAATAATGCTTTAAAACCGACTGTGAAAAATTCTCTGCCGACATATAGGACGGGTAACGTCAAAATCAATTGAACCATTGCAAAGGTCGTCGCATGTGTCATTGGATTCAAAAAATCCGGCAATGGTAAGCCTACCATATGTCCCATCGCAATATAAAGAAGGGGTACTGTAAACACCGCTGAGATCCAAAAACGTTGCCACATCTCAGCAATATGTTTTTGTTTCTTTTCACGATCTTGGTCCGCTGTTGCACCTGCAGCGACTTCTTCTGTCGCTTGATAACCTGCATCCGTAACTGCTTTGATAATTTCAGCACTCGTTACTTGATGGTCGTCATAACTAACCACCAGTTTTTCCGTGGCTAAATTAACAATCGCTTGTTGAACACCAGATAATTGGTTCACAGCTTTTTCAATCGTTTGGGCACAGGAAGCACAACTCATTCCTTCAATCGCAAACGTTCGTTGCTGGGCTGGGCTAATCGCCTTGTAGCCAGCATCTGACACAGCTTCCTTAATTTCTTCTTCTGTGACTTCCGTCTGATCATACGTGACACTTAATTTTTCCGTAGCTAAATTGACACTTGCCTTTGCCATCCCAGGTAACTTCGCCGTAGCCTTTTCAATCGTTTGGGCACAGGAAGCACAGCTCATCCCTTCAATATCAAACGTTTTACTTTCCATTTTTTTCACTCCTTTTTAAATTAAATGACATTGGCATTGACCAGGAATACAGTTGCAAGGGACAGATTCAACCGCCGTCTTGCGCTTCTCTTTCAAGAGTTCCTCTAATCGATCCAAATCGTCATAACTCAACTGACTCTCTGTTAAAATTGTTTCTACCACGGAACCAACTTTACGGCTGCACACTTTGGCTAAAAGTTCATCTGCCACCGTTTCAACGCTCCGACGTTCTTCTACTAGCGGATAATAAATATATTTATTGCCTGCTTTCTCCGTCCCAACTAACCCTTTATCTGTTAAACGACTTAGTAACGTCTTGACGGTCGTTGATTTCCATTCTTTCTTCTCATTTAAAAGTGTATGCACTTCACGACTCGTGGTCTTGCCTTGGGTCCAAATAACCCGCATGACTTCCCACTCTGCATCAGTAATTGTCGCTAATTTATCTTTTGCCATACTCGTTAAATTCCTCCTTCATCAATAAAAAAGAGTTCAAGGTTATCGACTACAAATGTAGTCGTTTATCTTGAACTCATCATATAGCTATTTTATTTTTTTGTCAACAACTTCTGCTCATCTTTTTTTATCGCAACGCAGATTCTTGTTTTTTAACAAAGTATTTCAATAAGAACGGTGCAACTAAGGTCGTTAAGATAATTACCACAATCATGCTCGTATAATACGCTTCTGAAAGTAATTTAGATTGGTAGCCAATTTGCGCAATGATTAATGCCATTTCCCCACGCGAAACCATCCCAGCACCGACCATTAAAGAACTTGTATTGGAGAAACCAACCATTTTCGCTCCCCAGGCGCCGCCCAGTAATTTCGTTAAAATCGCCATAATCGTCATTACCAAAATAAAAGGTAAATCCTTTCCTAACGTGTTAAATGTCACTGATAAGCCAATGCTGGCAAAGAAGACGGGAATAAACACGGCATAGCCAATAGCTTCAATATTGAAATCAATTTCTGTTTTTGCATCCGTTTGTCCCACAGCAATCCCTGCAAAAAAGGCACCTACGACAGAACTTAAACCAACTAAATCAGCCAAATAAGCCATGCCCAAACAGATAATCAATGACATGATAATAACAGACGACCCAATGTTCATTTTTTGACTTAAACGTAGTAAATAGGGAGCAATAAAGCGGACCAAAAAGAAAATCCCAATAAAGAATAAGCCTTGTTCAATTAACTTAACAATAAAGCTGACTTCTGTATTGCCGCCTGTACTTGCACCAATCATGCCGACAGCGACACTTAAAATAATCACGACCACGATATCGTCAACGACGGAAGCCCCAAGAATCGTTGCACCTTCTTTACTACTTAAAACATTCAACTCTCTTAATACTTCTACTGAAATGCTGACCGACGTTGCTGCTAAAACTAACCCAAGGAAAAAAGCTTCTTTCCAAGAAAAAGCAAACAGCTGACCAATCAACATAGTAAAACCAACCGGTAAAACGATGCCCAAAATAGCGACCATGACACTAGGTTTCGCATATTTTTTCAATAATTCCAATTCACATTCCATTCCAGCAATAAACATCAGCATAATGACACCAATTTCTGAAAAGTCATGCACAAACACATCTTGATGCACAATATTTAACATCGCTGGACCTAACACAATCCCTACTAGCAATTGCCCAATTACCGCAGGAATTCCTACTCTTTTACAAGCAACACCTGCTAAAGTCGTTGTAATTAAAATCAAACATAAAATACCTAAAAATTCCATTCTATTTCCCTCTTTCTCTATTAACCAATCATCACTGATTCTTTTGGATATTGAACTTTCGACTGACTTTCCAAGCCTTTCTTAATTAATGACAATAACACCGTGTACACACCCACACGACCGACGAACATTAGAAAAATAATCACTAGTTTACCAAAAACAGTTAAATCTGGTGTTAACCCCATTGTTAAACCGACCGTTCCAAATGCAGAAATCACTTCAAAAACAATATACTCAATCCCGTTTTTTAAAGGTAATGTTTCTGTAAACGAGAGAATAACCGAAGCAGTTACACATAAAAAAGTTGCCAAGAAGAACAAAGTAAACGCTTGGAGCACTACTCGCTCAGGAATTGTGCGTTCATGGAATTCCACTCGCTGTTTCCCTTTAAAAATTGCACGAAATTGTAAAAATAACACACCAAACGTAGTGGTTTTCAAGCCGCCAGCGGTTGATCCTGAAGTGCCACCAATAAACATCCACAAAATCGTGACAATCAGGCCTGGATTACTCATTTTCAAATAATCAACTGAATAAAAGCCAGCAGTTCTTGGTGTAACCGACAAGAACCAACTGTTGACAAGACGCTGCCAAAAAGACATGTCAGCTGGAAAATGGCGATATTCTGAAATGTAAAAAATAACGGTCCCTAAGACTAAAAAGGTGGCGGTCACCGTTAAAGCAAGGCGTGTATGAATACTAACACGGTGCTTAATTTTATTTTTATAGCCTTTAATCATTGCAAAAATATCGCGCCACACAATAAATCCTAAACCACCAGCTATAATTAAAAAGCTAATGACTAGTAAAAGATAAGGCGAATTTTGATAAGGAACCATACTATCCCCTAGCAAATCAAAGCCAGCATTACAAAATGCCGAAACGGCATGGAAGAGACTAAAAAACAACCCTTTTTTCCACCCAAATGTTGGTACAAATTGAAAGGACAACAAGAAGGCTCCAAGTAATTGAATAATGGCCGCAAACTTCATAATATATTTCATTAAACGAAAAACTCCGGAAACTTCACTAACATTTAAAGCTTCTTGATACAACATCCGTACACTTAGTGACGCTTTTTTTCGCAGCAAACTAAAGAAAATCGTGGCAACGGTTAAAAAGCCTAAGCCGCCTAATTCAATCAAAATCATAATAATAACTTGCCCGATAGGACTCCAATGTTCCGCCGTATTCAAAGGCGAAAGCCCTGTAACACAGACGGCGGAAGTTGCCACGAAAAAAGCATCAATCCATTGCGTTTTTTGTCCAGCTTGTGCAGAAAAAGGCATCATTAATAAGATTGTGCCTACAACAATTAATAAAAAAAATCCTAAGACAATTGTTTGAACAGGTGAAATATACAACCTTTTTTTGATCTGATGTTTCATTTTTTTCTCCTCTACCATTTCTTTGTTAATCAAAAACAACACAAACGGCTAGACAACTGTTGCTTTGTTCCTCTCGCCCTATGAGAAACTCAAAACCTTGAAAGCAACTTGCCCAACCGAATAATTATTTTTTAATTTTTGTTTTCACGTTGATAAATCGAATAAACCAACTCATTTTTTTGATAAACCTGTTTTAAACGAACTGGGATTGATTGAGCCATTGTCTCGTATAGAGCAATGCCCTCACCCAGAAACAGTGGTATTGTCGTCAAAATGAAGGTATCAATTAAATCAGCTGCCAAAAGCGGTTGAACCACTTTTGGGCCTCCAACAATCCAAATTCCCGCGCCGTCTTCTTCTTTGAGACGACGAATTAATGTGACTGGATCTTCCTTGGTAAAAGTTCTTGAAGCAGTTGATGGTTCTGGATGAGAGGTAATGATATAAGAATGCTTGTCTTCATAAAAATACACATCTGGGGACAATTCTTGTGTCACTTGATCATAAGTAGTCCGCCCCATTACCACAGTGTCTATTTTTTCATACATTTCATCGTAACTACGATCTTCTTCATCGCCACGAATATTTTCTTCTAACCAAGCAACACCGCCCGCTTTATCCGCAATGAAACCATCAATACTCGCTGCAATAAATAAAATTACTTCCCGTGCCACATCAACGCCTCCTTTTCTCTTCTTATCTATTTTAGCTTGTTTTCTCAAAAAACTCTAGGGGTGCGCATTGTTATTTTTAAAAGAAAAAAGAGAAAAACTAGGATAATTGGGCTACTTTTTGTAAAATAGGAAATAAGAAACTTTTTATTGAGTTATTTTACATTTTTTTCAAGAAAAATAAGAATTGGTTTATTTGATTTACACAAAAAAATAACATATTCAGTTTTTATATAAAGGAGGATTACTTTGTTTGATTTAGAGAAGGTTCAGACCTTGAATGAATTAGAAATGCTCGTTTACCATTATGTATTGGAACACCTGCACCAAATCCCTCAACAGACCATTCGCCAACTGGCTACTTCCTGTCATGTCTCCACCTCAACGATTCTACGATTTTGTAACAAAATGGGCTATGCTGGTTTTTCCGAATTAAAATATGCAGTGAAAGAAGAAGCCAAACAAACACAAACGTTTGAAAATTTTTATGATGCCACGGTTCACGTCGATGCTTTTTTAAAAAAATTAAACCAAGAAACCTATTACGAAATGCTTCGTCCAGCAATCCAAATGATTGTTCAAGCACGTCACGTTGCCTTTACTGGCATTGGTACTAGCGGAATTTTAGGTAGTTATGGCAGTCGTTATTTTGCCAACTTAAATATCAATTCTTACAGTATTGCTGATCCCTTTACGCCTATCCCCAAGCGCGGATTTGAAAATACATTAGCCTTGATTCTGTCTGTATCTGGGGAAACCAATGAAATGATTAAACAAATGACCGATTTTAAAACAGCTGGTGCCAAAGTGCTAAGCATTACCAACAATCAACATTCAACTATTGCCCGCTTGGCTGACTACAACATCTCCTATTATATGCCCGACGAACGTTCTCCATTTGCAGATAAGTCAGTCAATACAACCACTCAAATCCCTGTCATTGCTTTAATTGAACTCCTAGCTCATCAAGCAAGTCAACTTTTAAAGGAACTAGATGAAACACCTTCCTAGTTGCTTTTGTGTTTTTTTTCTTGGTACATGTTTCTCATTCAAGCAAAAGTCTATTTTTTCTTCAAATAACCTTATATAGTAAATATGTAAACGGATACATTTGCATTTATATTATTCTTCAAAGGAGAGATTTTTATGAACGAATGGATTAACGAGAAATTATTACCTCCAGTACTAAAATTCGTCAATACCAAAGCAATTACTGCCTTAAGGAACGGGATGCTTTACACGATGCCTTTTACCATTGTTGGTTCCGTGTTTCTTCTATTAGCGAATTTCCCAGTTACAGCTATTTCTGAATGGGTTAACGCAAGCGGTCTGGCTGTTTATTTCAATCAAGCATATGGGGCATCTTTTGCGATTATGTCGTTATTTGCGGTCATCGGTATTGCCTACTCATATGTAAAAAGCGAGGGATTTGAAGGCCTCCCAGCGGGCATGATTGCCATGGTGGTTTTCATTTTGTTTATGTCATCTGAAGTCAAAGATGCGGTTTCTGGCGCAGTAGTTGGCAATGTCATCAACAAAGATTGGACAGCTGGCAAAGGGATGATTACAGCTATTATTGTTGGTTTGTTAGTCGGCGTTGTATATAGTTGGTTTTTACGTCATGATATTCGTATCAAATTACCAGAAGCTGTACCAGAAAATGTGGCCAATTCCTTTACTGCGTTAATTCCTGCCAGCGTCATTGTAACTGGTGCAATGCTAATTTTCATTCTTCTAGATAAAGTCTTCAATACGACATTCTTTGACTTTATTTACGAAGTGCTACAATCACCACTTCAAGGAGTCACAGATTCACTAGGTGGCGCATTACTATTAGGTTTTGTCATTCCGCTCTTTTGGTTTTTCGGTGTTCACGGGTCAACAATCGTTGGCGGCATCATGGGTCCTATTTTACAAGCAAACTCTTTAGAAAACACCGAAATTTTAAAATCTGGAAAAGACTTAACACTGGCTAATGGTGGCCATATTGTTACACAACAATTTTTAGATCAATTTTTAACGGTCACTGGTGCGGGCATGACAATCGGGTTAGTCGTGTTCATGGTTTTCTTTGCCAAATCAGCTCAGTTTAAGCAATTAGGTCGGCTTTCAATTGGGCCAGCTGTTTTCAATATTAACGAGCCAATTGTCTTTGCTACACCTATCGTGATGAACCCAATCATGGCTGTGCCATTCATTATCACACCGATTGTTTCTTCTGTTGTGACATATTTTGCCTTGTACACAGGACTGGTTCCTCTCTTTACTGCGGTACAAGTTCCCTGGACTACTCCTCCAATCATTTCTGGACTTTTAGTAGGTGGTTGGCAAGCAGCGTTGCTTCAAGTAGTAGTACTGACGATGAGTTTCTTTATCTATTTACCGTTTGCTAAAAAAATGGATGCACTTAATTACGCAGAAGAAACCAATCAACCAATTACTGAAGAAATCCTTGAAAAAGTCGAAGCACAAAACGTATAAAAATTTGAACAAAGGACTGAAACGATATGTCAATTTTGAAAAATGATTTTCTTTGGGGCGGCGCTGTCGCTGCTCATCAATTAGAAGGAGGCTGGGACCAAGGCGGTAAAGGGGTGAGCGTGGCGGATGTAATGACTGCCGGTGCACATGGCGTCCCTCGTAAAATTACCGCAGGCGTTTTACCAGATGAACACTATCCTAACCATGAAGCGATTGATTTTTACCATCGCTATCAAGAAGATATTCAACTATTCAAAGAACTTGGTTTAAATTGTTTCCGAACCTCTATTGCTTGGACACGAATTTTTCCTAACGGAGATGAAGAAACGCCCAATGAAGAAGGCCTTCGTTTTTATGATGCACTTTTTGACGAGTGTTTGAAAAATGGCATTGAGCCAGTTGTGACACTGTCTCACTTTGAAATGCCTTATCATTTAGTCACAAAATATGGCGGTTTTCGCAATCGCCAGGTCATTGATTTTTTTGTCAAATTTGCTGAAGTCTGTTTCACTCGTTACCAGAAAAAAGTCAAATATTGGATGACCTTTAACGAAATTAACAACCAAGCCAATTATGAAGAAGATTTTGCACCTTTTACTAACTCTGGTATTGCTTACCAGGAAGGAGAAGACCGCGAAGCAATTATGTATCAGGCTGCTCATTATGAACTAGTCGCTAGCGCACGTGCAGTGAAAATTGGCCACGCTATCAATCCCGACTTCCAAATTGGCTGTATGATTGCGATGGTGCCTATTTATCCTTATTCTTGTAATCCTGAGGATATGATGATGAGTGTTAGCGCAATGCAAAAACGTTATTGGTTTACCGATGTTCATGTCCGCGGTCATTATCCAAGTGCAATTCAATGCTATTTGAAACGAAAAAACATTTCATTAGATGTCACAAAAGAAGATTTAACTGATTTAGCTAATGGCTGTGTTGATTATATTGGCTTTAGCTATTACATGTCGTTTGCTGTAAAAGGTGCAGAAAAGGCCCCTACTTTTGACTACAATGAAGCAAAAGACTTGGTGCGAAATCCTTATGTAGCAACATCTGATTGGGGTTGGCAAATCGATCCTATGGGCTTACGCTATGCAATGAATTGGTTCAATGATCGGTATGAATTACCACTTTTTATTGTCGAAAATGGCTTTGGTGCTATTGATGAGTTAGAACCAGACGGAACGATTAACGACACTTACCGAATCGCTTATTTACGTGAACATATTGAGATGATGAAAGAAGCCGTTGCGTATGACGGCATTGATTTGATGGGCTACACACCTTGGGGATTCATCGATTTAGTGAGCGCTAGTACAGGCGAAATGAAGAAACGGTATGGCTTCATTTATGTAGATAAAGACAACGATGGTCACGGAACGTTGGAGCGGCGAAAGAAAAAATCGTTTGCTTGGTATCAACAAGTGATTGCTACGAATGGGGAAGAATTATAAACAAAAGGCCTTCGTCTAAAGACGAGGGCCTTTTGTTTATGCTTGTAATCCCTTTTCTAAATCAGCCAATAAATCTTCGACTGCTTCAATTCCTACAGATAAACGAATGAGTCCATCTTTAATTCCCACAGCTTCACGATTTTCTTTGGGAATAGATGCGTGAGTCATAATGGCAGGTACTTCAATTAAACTTTCTACGCCACCTAAACTTTCCGCTAAAGTAAAAATTTCCAACGCTTCTACGAAAGGAACGACTTGCTCATCCTTGGCTAATTCAAAAGAAATCATGCCACTAAATCCCGACATCTGTTTTTGCGCAATTTCGTGACCAGGATGACTCGCTAGTCCTGGATAATACACCGTTGCTACCGCTGGATGCGCTTCTAAAAATTCTGCAATTTTTTGAGCATTTTGGGCGTGCGCTGCCATCCGGACGCCTAATGTTTTTAAACTACGTTGGACCAGCCAACTATCATGTGGTCCTAAAACAGCACCAATCGCATTTTGTAAAAAGGCAATCTTTTCTGCGCTTTCTGGATGATTCGTTACGACTAAACCAGAGACTACATCACTATGGCCCCCTAAATATTTTGTCCCGCTGTGAACCACAATATCAGCACCTAACGCTAACGGCCGTTGAAAATAAGGCGTCGCAAATGTATTATCGACAATAGTTAACAACTGATGTTTTTTAGCAAGCTTAGCTGCCGCTTCAATATCTGTAATTTTTAACAGTGGATTACTTGGTGTTTCCAAAAACAAGGCTTTTGTATTTGGCTGAATTGCGGCTTCAATTGTTGATAAGTCGCTGGCGTTTACAATCGTGTAGCTTAACCCATTTGCTACAAATACTTTATCCAATAAACGGAAACTCCCCCCATAGACATCGTCACCTAATAAAATATGATCTTCGGGTCCAAACATAGAAATGATTGCATGGATACCAGCTAAGCCTGAGCTGAACGCAAAGCCATGGCTCCCACCTTCTAACTCAGCGATTAAGGTTTCTAACGCGTGACGTGTGGGATTACCTGAACGAGAATATTCATATTCTTTTGGCTGGCCCACGCCATTTTGTTCAAAGGTTGACGTTTGATAAATAGGAACACTCACTGCACCTGTTGTTGTGTCTTTGCTAATGCCGCCATGAATTAATTTGGTATTGAATTTCATAAAAGTTTTCCTCCTAAGAATAAATATTTTTTGATAAATAACGGTCACTACCGTCAGGAAAAATAGTTACAATTGTGCTGCCTGCTGGTAAGCGGCGCGCCTCTCTTAATGCCGCCGCAAACGCTGCGCCGCTGGAGCTTCCCACCAGCAAAGCGCTTTTCTTGGCTAATTGTTTGACCCAGAAAAAACCATCCTCGTCTGAAATGGTATAAAAGCCGTCCACAGGAATCTGTTTAAGAAAAGGCGGCACGAACTCCACGCCAATGCCTTCGATTTCATGTCCGTGTGCAGGTCCGCCATTTAAAATTGAACCTTCTGGCTCCACGCCCCATAATTGCGTCTTACTATTTTGTTCTTTGAGATATCTGCCAACACCTGCAAACGTTCCACCACTGCCTAAACCTGCGACAAAGCTAGTAATCTTCCCGCCTAGGTCTTGAACAATTTCAGGTCCTAATCCTTCGTAGTAAGCAGCAGGATTATCCGGATTTTCAAATTGTAACGGCACGTAACTATTAGGAATTTCCTTGGCTAAGTCTTGAGCACTAATTATCGCTCCGACAATCCCTTGCTCTGTTGGCGAAGGGACAATTTTAGCACCTAACGCTTGCATCAGCTGTTGTTTTTCCTGACTAAATTTTTCTGGCACAACAAAGATTGTCTTGAGGCCCAGTTGACTGGCAGCTAATGCAAGTCCAATCCCTGTATTCCCCGCTGTCGGTTCAATAATTGTTGTGGCTTGATTTATCTTTCCCGTTTTCATTGCTTCTTTGAGAAGATGCACACCAAGCCGATCTTTGACACTGCCACCTGGATTCAAATATTCTAGTTTCGCATAAATTTTAGTGCCTTCTGGCATAGGATATTGTTCACTTGTAAATTCAAATAATGGTGTTGCTCCGATTGTGTCTAAAATTGACTGAACAATCATAGCGAATTCCTCCTTCTAATACATGTACATAAAACAAAAAGGTGCTGATCGCATCAGCACCTTTTTTGTTTATTTCTGGTTGTCTAGATTCAGAGAGGAATCGTGTTAGGCAATTTTTCAGAAATAACGGAGGTTTTCCCCATCACAAAAGAGTATGCTGCACTATTTTGCACCATACAACAACAGCTTTCCGTTTCTAAAAAAGGGCTAGCTTGTTTTTTCGTCATGGTTGATTTCCTCCTTCGTCATGTGTTGACCAAACTATACCATTTCCCATTTTCTAGTGTCAACGATTCTAACGATTGCTATTTCCTATCACACCAATGGTTTTCTTATAGGTAAAAGAATTAATAGACCAAAAAAAAACAGAAGGCTAGCCTTCTGTTTTTTTTGGTACTTATTTAGCACGTTTTAAATACGTACCTTCCGCAGTATTGATTTCTAATAATTCGTCTGCTTCAACAAAATCTGGAACGTTAACAACTAATCCTGTTTCCATTGTAGCGGGTTTACCAGAACCAGTTACTGTTGCGCCTTTGATTGAAGGTTGTGTTTCAGCAACACGTAAGATTACCGTTGTTGGTAAAGTTAAACCAATGACTTCTTCACCATAAAATTGAATTTTTACTTCCATATTTTCTAATAAATATTTTAGTTCTTCTTCAATTAAAGCAGTTGGTACTTCATATTGTTCATATGTTTCTAAATCCATGAAAATAGCCATATCATCTTGGCTGTATAAATATTGAACCGGTTTTGTATCGATGTGCGCTTTTTTCACTTTTTCATCTGGGCGCATTGTTGTATCTGTTGTTGAACCCGTACGAACATCTTTTAATTTCATACGCATAACCGTGTTACCTTTACCTGGTTTGTGGTGGCTAGCTTCCATTACTTTAATTAATTTGCCGTCTTGCTCAAAAGTCATACCGGCTTTTAAATCGCTTGCTGCAATCATTGTAATTTCTCCTTTTCTCTGGTTAATTCTTCATTATTGTAGCAAATAACCTAGGATTAATCTAGGAAATCACGTATCTTTTTTAGAAGTTTATCACTCCCCAGACATTGAATTGGGAAATAAAACGAGTTTAACTTGCCTTTTTTCTTGAATTGCGTTAGAATTACCAAGCTTTCATCAATTATTTTCACTTTTTACATAGAAAAAATCAATCATTAAAGGGGGTGATGATATGATACGTCAAACGCTATCTTTATCAAAAACACATGAGGTTGTCTGTCACTAAACATACGTTGGTGAGACAAATTGCCTTTCAGCGTATGTACTCGGTCTATTTGAAAGGAATTTAAAATCATGAACCCAACTATTCAACCTTACCAATTTAACATAATTAAAGAACAAGTCGCTGTGTTACTAAATACCTATACGTCTGTTAACGATGCTACGACTGTCAAAACTGTCCAGGCCCTATGTGTCGAAAAAATCAATGGGTTATTTCCAGAAGAACACCCTGCTGTTACGATTTTGTTGGACAAAGTGATGGATCGTCGTTTAACACGCGCACGTGCTGAAAAATATTTAGACGAATTAAAAGAAACCGTGTTGCCCTTTAAAGAACCTTCAACACCACAAGTCACGAAAGTCTTTCGCAAAGTGAAAAAGTTAAAGATTCCTGAGTGGGAAAACATGGATTTACGGAACAATACCTATGTCGGTTGGAACGACGCTGGGACTCAGAAAAAATTTATCTTAGCTTATCGAGAAAATAAATTAATCGGCGTCCACGGCACCCTTTCACCCACCATTGTTAAAGGTGTTTGCTCCATCTGTCAAACAATCACGAATGTGTCTATGCTCCTAGCTACCACCAAATCAGGCGGCGACGGAACCTACACGAAAAAAGGCAATTACATTTGCCATGATAGCGACACCTGTAACCAACAATTAACACAACCTGAATATTTGGAAGCCTTTATGGAAAATGTTAAGGCTGTGAAATAACAAAAAAGAGCGTGGGACAAAAATCACTTTGGATTTTTGCTCCACGCTCAAAAACTGATAAACGGCGAGAACAGAACCAACTCCTTCGGAAATAAGCCGAAATTCTCCAAAAATTAAAGAGCAATTTTCGGAAATTTCTTCTTATTTCTCGGAGCTAAACGGTTCTTTCCCGACCTCTTTTTTGTTACATCTCTTTCAATTTCCCACGAAATTCTTCAATACTTTCATAACCTTTTGCTGCCATGATTTCTTGTAATTCTTTGGCTAGACGCTCAAAAACTTGTGGACCTTCTTGATGCAATTGTGTGCCGACTTGTACTAATGTCGCACCACATAAAAGATGCTCAAAAACATCTTTTCCACATGTAATACCGCCGGTTCCAATAATTTTGATTTCTGGTTTCAAACGTTGCGCAAACGCACGAACATTGGCTAACGCTGTTGGTTTGACATATTCGCCGCCCAGCCCACCGAAACCTCCTTTTGGTTTAATGACCACTTCTTCCTTGTCACTGTCAATATATAAACCATTACCGATGCTATTAATACTATTCACGTATACTAAAGGGAATTTATTTAAAATTTCAGCCATTGCGTCAAAATGCGCAATATCAAAAAATGGGGGTAATTTTACACCTAATGGTTTAGTAAAAAATTGGAAAACTTCTGTTAAAAGCTTTTCTGTTAATTCAAAATCATAAGCAATTTGCGGTTTACCAGGCAAATTGGGACAAGACAAATTAAATTCTGTCACTCCTGTGTATTCACTTTCTTGCACTTTTTTTAAAATAGCGATATTTTCCTCATAATTCATACCAGATACAGATAAAAAGCGTAACTCCTCAGGAAATTCCTTTTGACATGCAATCTGATAATCTAAATAATAATCAATCCCTAAATTAGGCAAGCCCATTGAGTTAATACTTCCTAATGGTGTATCAAAATACCGTGGTTCCTCATTGCCCTGACGAGGATTAGGTGTTGCCGTCTTAGCGACAAAAGCACCTGCTTGAGAAGCCGCTAACTCGTCCATTTCCTTAATTGTCATACAATGAATACCTGATGCGTTCATTAACACATTCGCCAATTTATGTCCCGAAAACTCTACTGAAATATCCAAAAGAAAAACCCTCCTGTAAATTGTTTTACTCATAAGCTTACCACCTTCACGTAAGCTTTTTATGATTATAGCATGTTTTTTTGCGTTAGTGTTATTTATATTTGCGACGAGCATTTTTTTGTATTTGGTGTTTTTTTGTATTTCTTTTAAACTCTGTTTCATTTGTTCTAGCCACTTCTTTATAAAGTTCTATTAATGTGTTTACAGGTTTAAATTTCAACAGATATTTTTTTCCTAAAATATATATTATTCCTAAGATACATAAACGTATTAACCCTTTACTAAACCAGATTCTGTAAAATTCTAGCGAGTCTTCTGGAAAAAAATATAAACTAATTTTATTAATCCAGCCACAAGATTCTAAAATATCTGAAATAACAAATGAACTATAAAGCATTACCGACCATATGACTATTAAAAATTTTGTCCTTCTCCATTTTTTTTGTAAAAAATTTGGTATTTTTATTTCAGTAAGTTCTTCTTGAGCAAAGTAATCTATTCCTTCTTTAGAGTAAAATAACAAAACAAAAGCAGTAAATAATGGTATTACAGTCCACCAATCTCTATCAAAAAAACCTAAACTATACACAACAGCACTTATTTTTAGAATATTTTTCAATTTAATCTTAGGGTCACTTTTTAGTTCATATACTATAAATATTAGAATTATTGATAAAATATAAACTAAGCTGAAATATAGCGTAATTTTGCCGCGTATATTTAAATAATAAGTAACATCTACCAATGCAAAAAATCCCGAAATAATTAAAATCCATATTGCCAAGTCCCCTTTATTCCCTGAAACACTCTTTCTATTTTTCATATACAAAAAAATATAAGTAAACGACAAAATACCGAAAACTATACGATTTAGTCCTTTAGGAATACTCTCAAAAAAATAGTTAAGCGTTCCCCAAAAGACAAATAACAAACCATAGATAACTATTTGTTTAAAAAATTGAGGTTGTAAGTTTTTCAACATAATTTACCTCCAGCACCTTTTTTTATTAATTTTATCATACCAGAACAAAAAAAGAGCAAGCCTTCACCGCTTGCTCTTTCTAATTATCTTTTTATCGTCCCACAATAAACGTCAATTCACATTCGCAGACCTTTTTATCTTCCACGTAAGCAGTCGCTTTGCCGATGCCGACAAAGTCACGTAATTTGACGATTTCAAAATGTAATTTCAAGACATCACCAGGGACCACTTTTTGACGGAATTTGGCTTTGTTGATACCGCCAATATAGGCCGTTTCACCTTCAAATTGATCCATTTTTAAGATTAAAATCGAACCTACTTGTGCCAATGCTTCAATAATCAAAACGCCTGGCATTGTTGGATTTCCAGGAAAATGTCCTTGGAAAAACTCTTCGTTAATTGTCACATTTTTTGTTGCAATAATCTTTTCATTTGGAATAATTTCATCCACATAATCAATATAACAAATCGGATAGCGATTAGGAATCATTTCCATAATTTCTGTTGCAGTCATTACTTTTTTCATACTAGTTTTCCTCCCATTTCTTCAAGCAAATTACACCATTATGGCCTCCAAAGCCAAACGAATTACTAATTGTATAGTCCGCTGTAATGTCACGTGCACCTTCTGTGACATAATCTAAATCACAATCTGGATCAGCAACTTGGTAGCCTACTGTCGGATGAGCTTTTCCTTCTTGCAATGTTTGCACACAAGCGATCGCTTCGATACCGCCAGCCGCGCCCAATAAATGTCCAGTCATACTCTTTGTACTTGAAATTGGAATTTGCGATGCTCGCTCACCAAAGACACGCTTGATGGCCGTTGTTTCCGCAGCGTCATTCGCTGGGGTTGACGTACCATGAGCATTGATATACCCAATTTGTTCCGGTGTAATCCCTGCTTCTGCAATCGCCATTTCCATCGCAGCCGCCGCGCCACTACCGTCTTTTAAAGGAGCGGTCATGTGGCTAGCATCACAGTTGCTGCCATAGCCAACAATTTCGCCGTAGATAGTTGCGCCACGTTTCTGTGCATGCTCGAGTTCTTCTAAAACCAGCATTCCTGCGCCTTCACCCATCACAAAACCTTTTCGTTCTTTATCAAAAGGAATCGAAGCCCGAGTCGCATCTTCTGTTGTATTTAAAGCATTCAATGCTGCAAAGCCTGCAATCCCAATTTCACATACTGTGGCTTCTGTCCCCCCAGTTACCATCATGTCCGCTAAACCATATTTAATCGTGCGAAAAGCTTCACCAATCGCATTCGTCGCAGAAGCACAAGCAGTCACGATAGTTTGAGAAGGTCCTTTTGCACCTAAACGAATCGAAATATTTCCCGCTGCCATATTAGCAATTACCATGGGCACGAAAAATGGTGTTACGCGTTTTGCGCCTTTTTTATCCATTACCCGTACTTGGTCTTGTAAGGTAGTCATCCCACCAATCCCACTACCGACAATCACACCTAAACGAGTCGGGTCAATCGTTGCTTCTGTTAAACCACTCATTTCCCACGCTTCTAAAGCAGCGACCAAGCCATATTGAGAAAATAAGTCCATTCTTTTTTGCTCTTTGCGTTCTAAAACAGCACTTGGGTCAAACTCTTTCACTTCACCAGCCAAAGCCACCCCAGTATCTTCAGAATCAAATTTAGTAATTTTACCAATTCCTAGCTTGCCATCCACTAGATTATGCCAAAATTCTTTTACGGTATTGCCTAATGGTGTTACGGCACCCATGCCGGTTATGACCACTCTTTTCATACTGTACCTCCGAGTTTATTTTGATTATCAAACTATTATTTCATGCGGTTTCCAGCACTTTTTCTCAAAAAATAAGAAAAATAGTTTGACTTTCAAAGTATTTTGGTTAATAATTCAGACATCAGGAAAAATGTCTGTTTTTTTCAAGATTAGAAAATTGAGAAGATTTTGTTATCATTCTCACACAGATAATACCAGTTGAAATTTTATTCGTCAACTCAATAAATGTAACTTTTACATTTTGATGAAGAAAAGCCTATTCTATCAACAAAAATTTTTTATTAAAGGAGATTTTATATGTTTTTACAAAATAAGAATGTCGTCGTAATGGGTATTGCCAACAAAAAAAGTATTGCTTGGGGCTGTGCAAAAGCATTAAAAGATCAAGGGGCCAATGTTATTTATACGTATCAAAACGAACGCATGAAAAAGCAAGTGGTTAAATTAGCAGATGAAAATGATTTGTTGGTGGAGTGCGATGTTGCTTCTGATGCGTCCATTCAAGCAGCCTTTGAAACAATTAAAAATGAAGTGGGCACGATCGATGGACTAGTCCATGCGATTGCTTTTGCCAAAAAAGAAGAATTGTCTGGAAACGTTAGTGACATCACTCGTGATGGTTTCCTATTAGCACAAGATATTAGTAGCTACTCTCTTTTAGCAGTCACTCATTATGCGAAACCTTTGTTAAATCCTGGTTCAGGAATTGTCACATTGACGTATTTAGGTTCCGAACGTGCGATTCCTAACTATAATATGATGGGGATTGCTAAAGCATCTTTAGAAACTGCCGTGAAATATCTAGCTTTTGAATTAGCTGCAGATAAAATTCGTGTCAACGGAATCTCCGCAGGAGCGATTAAAACATTGGCTGTGACTGGTGTAAAAGACTACGATCAATTGATTAGTATTTCTAATGAGCGGACACCAGATAAAACAGGTGTAACCATTGAAGAAGTCGGAAACACTTGTGCCTTTTTAGTCAGTGAACTAGCTAGTGGTGTGGTCGGTGACATCATTTATGTCGATAAAGGCGTTCACTTAACTTAATCATTTTTTGTCTTTATTTCTATTTATACATTAAAAAACAGAAATTGGACAATCTCTTTCACTCATTGATTGTCCAATTTCTGTTCTATTTTTTACTTTATTCTATAATAAAATTGACAGTTTCAATTCCAAAAACAGTTGTTAGGATTTGATTAACTTGTTCAAAAAGTTTTGATAAATCTTCCAGTTTATTTTTAGATTGGATTTTTTCAGAACCGTTATCGTAGCTTAAATGATTGTACGCTTCTTTAAAGGTTACTGCTGTGTCTTCTTTTCGATAAAGGATATATTCGTCATCTAGCATATCCATTTGTAGCTCCTGTTTAAATCCATTTCTGGCAACAACAGCAGAAACTAGATGAGCAACTGTCAAGCCATCTAACGGAATGTCCACTCCATTCATTGCTAATGTGTAGACGGTATCTTCCACTAAACCACAGGCGTTACAACCACCACTGGTTAAATCTACTGTACTTGTTATAATTGCCTCTTGCATCGTTTCTTCCCCCATATTGTTTTTTAAAGTTATTCTTTCATTTGTTATTTACGAACGTAATTCACATCATAATCGTCAACTTCAATATAGATATAGATTTTTTTATCAGGCATTTTACTACGAATATCTCGTTCAATCGCATTCACAACATCAGGTGCATCTTCTTCCATTGGTTCTACCACATCAATTTTTGCCGCTACTAAAATTTCAGTTGGGCCTAAATGAACGGTTTTTACATCAATTAGTTTTTCAACATCCGCCCGATCAAATGCGGTTTTAATTTTTGCTAAATCTGTAGCGGTCACACTTTCTCCTATAATCAAACTATAAAATTCTTTCGCTAAGAAAATGGCTGCACACATTAATAGTAAACCAATCAGTAAACCACTGATAGCATCAAATGCAGCAATCCCAGTTACCATTGTTAAAAGGGTTCCCACCAAAGCTAAACACAAACCAATAACCGCACAAAAGTCTTCCGTAAAAATAATTAAAATTTCACTGTGACGACTTTCTCGCAAAAATTTTAAGAGCGATAACTTCTCTGTATTCAATTCTTTGATTTCTTTCATCGCTACACGCAAAGAGCTACCTTCCACAAGCAAACCAAAAATTAAAATACCAATGACAATAGCCACATTTTCTACTTCATGAGAGGGATGCAGTAACTTCTGAATAGCCTCCATTACGCCTAACGCGCCCCCACCAAAAAAGAGCATCGTTGCAACAATTGTACTAAAAAAGTATTTTGCACGGCCTTCTCCAAATTGATGTAACGCACTTTGTCCACGAGAAGCGCGCTTATTCCCAAAAAGTAATAACACCTGATTACTACAGTCCACGACACTGTGGATACTTTCATTCATCATAGCGGTACTACCACTTAAAGCAAAACCAACAAATTTACTAATCGCTACTAAAATATTCGCAATCAGTGCGGCAATAACTGCAAACATGCCACTCGATTTTTTTGTCTCCATAATTACCTCCTATATGTAACGTAAAACTAAGATAAACCACCCGTTTATTCATCCATCATTTTACCACTTCTGAGGTATTTGTAAAAAAGAGTTCTCTTAAAATTCAAAAAGAAATGTACTGACTGTTTTAGTTGGCCCTCATTTATCGGTGTCCATCCCACTCTTGATAAAATTCCTCCAGATAAAGTTCCATAAATTGATGACGCTTTTCCGCCAATAAGCGACCATAATTTGTATTGATTTGTTCCTTTAACTTTAAAAGTTTCTCATAAAAATGCATAATAGCAGTATCTTCCCCATTCCGGTATTCTTCTTGGGTTAACTGTTCACGAGGTTGTTTGTGAGGATCGTGAATTAAACGGCCTTTATTTCCCGAATAAGCCATCACCCGTGCAATTCCAATTGCGCCGATGGCATCTAGTCGATCCGCATCCTGGACCACTTTTCCTTCTAATGTAGTAACTGTTTTCCCAGTATTTCCTCCTTTAAAGGACATATTAGCAATAATGGAAAGGATGTGATTCGTTTGCTCTGTTGATACGTTATTTGCTTCCAACCATTGTTGCACCTTTAGTAAGCCAGCCTCTTCACTTTCGTTAAATTTTTCATCGCCAATATCATGTAACAATGCTGTTAATATACATAAAAATAAATTTGCTTGTTCTTTCTCTGCAATTGTTTTTGCTAATTGTGTCACTCGATAAATATGCCACCAGTCATGGCCACTTGCTTCGTTGGCTAATTCTTGTTGAACATAACGCGCTGCTGCTTGAATAATTGTTTGTTCTTCAAAACTAAGAGATTCATTTTCAAACATCCTAACACTCCTTTATTCTGGATTTAAAATTTCCACCTGGATAATCCCGCTAGCTTTCAGAAACATATTGGTGACAATCGGACCTACAAAAGAAAATCCTCTTTTTTTTAAGTCTTTTGCTACGTTATCTGACAAAAGCTGTGTGCGCGGGACTTGGTATGCTTCTTCATAAATAGATAAAACGGGGACGTTTTTTACAAATTGCCATAGATAATTGGCAAAACTGCCAAATTCTTCTTGTACTTTTAAAATTGCTTGCGCATTTTTAATGGTTGCTTCAATTTTGCGCCGATTGCGAATCATATCTGGATCAGCTACTATTCGATCGACTTCGTCAGGCAACAGCGCGGCAACTTTTTCCGGCTTCATTTGGCAAAAATTTTTCATGAATGCTACTTTTTTCCCTGCGGCTGCTTTCCAACTTAAACCAACTTGAAAAACACCCACCGTCAACAATAAAAACAGCAAATCATCCTCTCTTGTAGGTTTTCCCCATTGTTCTGTATACCATTGATAGTTGTTCATCGCCGCCTCCTTTTAAGACTGTTCAAATGTTAATAATGCTTGTTTCATTGCTAAACCACCACGGTAACCGGTTAATTGTCCCTTGCTGCCGATGACTCGATGGCAAGGAATGACCATTAATAAAGGATTTTTCCCAATCGCTGTGCCAACTGCTCGAACCGCACGTGGACGCCCAATTTTTTCTGAAATTTCTTGATAGGTCATTGTCTCACCATAAGGGATTTCTTGCAACGCCTGCCAAACTTCTTTTTGAAAGGGCGTTCCTTCTATGTCTATGGGGCAAGCAAACGTTGTCGAATGTTGGTTAAGATAACTTATTAATGCTTCTTTATAAGGCGCAGTTTTCTTTTCAGAAGCTTCTAATTGTGCTTGAGGGTACCAGTTTTTCAGCTCTTCTATCGATTGATTGGCTGAACCTACAAAAGCTAGTCCAGCGTCTGTCACACCAAGATAATAGTGATCGTTCTGCCATTCTTGTTGCGCATAATAAATTTTTTTTGCCATATTTCTACACTTCTTTCTCGTGTTTTTCTTATCTTCATTATAATTCTTTTGGCTTTCAAAATCTTGCGCTCCTATCACTTTTTACTTGTTTTTATTAGGGATTCTTTTACAATGAAGAAAACGGGAGGTGTGCTTACAATGAAAACAACGTATCGACTTACTCAGAAACGTTGGGAAGCCATTCAAAATAATAATACGCAATTTGATGGTGATTTTTTTTATGGTGTGACCACAACTAAAATTTTTTGTCGTCCTTCGTGCCCTTCCCGTGTGCCCAACAAGAACCACGTTCTGATTTTCAAAACGGCTCAGGAAGCTTTAACACTTGGTTTTCGTCCATGTAAAAGATGTCAACCAACCGGGCAAGTCGTTCCTAACGAGGAATGGGTTGCTCAAATTAAGCAATTTATTGATCGGCATTCAGCGGAACCATTAAGTTTAGACTATTTAGCGCAAGCCTGCCACGGTAGTCCCTTTCATTTGCAGCGAACCTTTAAGGAACAGACAAAACAAACCCCATTAGCTTATTTAATAAGTGTCCGAATTAGGCAAGCCCAAGAATTGCTTCTCCATTCACCCCTTACGATTCAACAAATCGCGAAAAAAGTTGGCTTCCAAACCGCAGCATATTTTGCCACCACTTTTAAAAAAGAAACAGGCGTAACCCCCTCTGTTTATCGAAGTAAAAATGAGCCGAAAAAATAACATTTCGGCTCATCGGATTATTTATTGGGGCGTGATTGTAGCCATGCTACAATCAATTGACTGATTTCTGTTTGCTGTTGCTCATTAGAAATTGTCGCTTTGTTGTCTCCTTTTTGGACACCGTAATTACCAAACCCTGCATGATTCCCACCTTCGATAGATACATACTGCGTATCTTTTGGCAAAAACTGTTTGGCTTTTTGATAGCTAGTCCAATTTAAAACACCATCGTTTGTGGCTGTTATTGACAGAACCGGCAGATTTTGCTTGTTTAGTGCACCTTTTTCGTCAGGATAGCTGGCTAAATAAATCATGCCTTTGATTCGTTGCTCATTTTCCGCTACAAAACGACTAGCCATCACACCACCCAGAGAATGCCCAGCCAAAACGAAGTTTTGTTGTGGATGATCCTTTATAATTTGTTCTGCAGCATTTGGTGCAAGAACCGCTAAATTCAAAGGAAAATGAACAACATAGACATCGTAACCTTTCGTAGCAACTTCTTGTGCCCATTCACTATAACTAGCGGGCGCAACCAATGCACCTGGATAAAAAATCAGTGCTGTATCATTTTTTTGCCCGTTTGTGTAATAATCATAGTTTTTTTCTTGCGTGGCACTTTGACTTATTTTTAAGGCTGAATCGGTTGCTTGATACGTACTATTTTTAATAAAAATAGTCAGACCGATGACTAATACCGCTAAAAAAATCCCGATTCCTAGGACAATTTTTTTCCAACGTGATTTTGTTCTATTTTTCATCTCATTTCCTCCCAATGAAAAAATTCTTCTTTCTGATTCTACCTTTAATAAAAAAAGAACACAACAATAGGAGTTGGTGAAGCAACCCTTCTGTTGCTCCACCAACTCCTAACTAGACCGTTTCTCGATGCCTTAGATTATTTTGATTCTTTTTCGCCTGCTTCTAAGTAGCTGACATCATTGACTTTATCCAAAGTATACTCGCCATTTTTGTAATGAATCGTTGTAACACTAGCATTCTTCAAACCGCCTTCTGGGACTTTAAAATCATCAAATAAAGTTGCTAACAACGCTGAAATACTCAAGCCATGCGAGACCACTAAAACATTGCCATTCCCAGAATTGGCTGATTCTGTGGCAACAATTTTATCTAAGCCTTTTTTCAAACGTTTGGTAATTGTAGCATAGTCTTCTGCAGGCCAGTTATTCTTGCTTTCCTCGCGCTGTTGATCCAGTTTAGCTACACTGTTGGCAAAGGATTCAGGAGTCATGTTTTTCATAAATTCTTCTAAGGAGACACCTTGATCATCAGCAATATCCTGCCACATTGTCTTGTTTAAATCCCCTTCATAGCTACCAAAATTAAATTCACGTAAATCTGGGTCACGCACGACTTCAAGGTCTTTGCCTGCTTTATTTTGATCTAAAATAAGTTGAGCAGTTTGCAAGGCGCGGCCACTATCACTACTATATGCATTTTGAAAGGCAACATCTTTCAGGCCAATCCCAGTTGCTGTCACAACTTTTTCACCTTCTGGTGTTAAGACCGCATCTGACCATCCTTGTACGCGGTCCGTCGTATTTAACATGGTTTTTCCATGGCGCACAATGTAAAGAGTTAGTTCTTCAGGTTTTGTCTCTTTTTCTTTTGTCGTTGCTTGCTGATTTTTACCACAACCAACCATTACTAAAATGGCCAGAAAAAGCATCCCCACAATCGTCAATCGTTTTTTCATTTTTTATTTCCCCTCATTTTCTACTCAGTTGTTAAGTTTTCACCATTACTAGCGATAACTTGTTTGTACCAATTAAATGATTTTTTCTTAGTTCGTTTCAAGGTTCCCTGACCTTGGTCATCCATGTCTACATAGATAAAGCCGTAACGTTTTTTCATTTCGCCAGTTCCTGCTGAAACTAAGTCAATACAACCCCATGGCGTATAACCAATTAAGTTAACCCCGTCTTCTTCTACTGCAGTTCTCATGGCTTCAATATGTTGTTTAAAATAATCAATGCGGTAATCGTCGACAATCGAGCCATCCTCTTGCAATGTATCCACCGCACCAAACCCGTTTTCAACCACAAACAATGGCATATTGTAACGATCTGACAACTGACACAATGAAATTCTTAACCCTAAAGGATCGACAGCCCAGCCCCATTCAGATTCTTGCAAATAAGGATTTTTAACCGCAGGCATTTGGTTGCCTCCGACATAATTTACTTCTTCGGGATAAGCAGTCGAAACGGTCGACATATAATAACTAAACCCGATATAATCAACTGTTCCTTTTTGAATAATCGCTAAATCCTCTGACTCCATTTGAATTGTCATTCCTTCACGCTCAAATTCTTTGAGCTTATGCGCTGGATAATAGCCCTTAGCCTGGACATCCATATAAAATTCTTGCTCTCGGTTAAATTGAACAGCTGCCATCACGTCCTCAGGTTTGCAGGACAAAGGATAACTTGGAATATAAGCCACCATCATACCAATTTGGAAATCTGGATTGATGGAATGTCCTAATTCAACTGCTTTCGCACTTGCTACAAATAGATGATGCGCTGCTTGATATTTACTTTGTTTATCATTATTGTGAATCCCAATTTGCGTCCAACTTCTTAAAAAATTAATTTCATTAAAAGTCATCCAATACTTCACTTTATCCTGATAACGTGTAAAAATGGTTTCGCAAAAGAAAACAAAGAAATCAATCACTTCACGATTTTTCCAACCATCATATTCATCGGCCAAATACATCGGAATATCAAAATGGTTAATCGTCACAACGGGCTCAATTCCATGGCGCAGCAAAGTATCAAAAACTTTATCATAAAAGGCTAAGCCTTCTTCATTAATCTCTTTTGTTCCATTTGGGCAAATCCGGCTCCAGGCGATAGACAGCCGAAAACATTTGAAACCCATTTCTGCAAATAAGGCGATATCTTCTTCGTAATGATGGTAAAAGTCCGTCGCTACATGACTAGGGTAGTATAATTCTTCATCGATATAGCCAATCGCTCCTTCGGGTAATGCTTGGTCGCGCGTACACGAAGCTTTTTGGCCTTCTTTAGTTAAATACGTAATCCGTCGCGGTTCTGTTTGACTACCACCAGTAATTGCATCTAATGTACTCAGACCTTTGCCTCCTGAAAGGTAGCCACCTTCATATTGGTTAGCAGCTGTTGCGCCGCCCCATAAAAAATTTTCTGGAAATCCCATAAAATCCCTCTTTCCCTCTGTTTTTAGGCATAACAAAGAAACCATTAAGGGAATTGACGCTGGCAGAAGAGTCCTTGTTTTTTCTGCCAACGTCAAACGCCCTTTAATAGTTGCTAATTTTATTAATTACTTAAATCTTCACCATTTGTTGCGATTACTTTTTTGTACCAATCAAACGATTTCTTCTTGCTTCGTTTTAACGTACCATTTCCTTCGTTATCGCGATCCACATAGATAAAGCCATAGCGTTTTTTCATTTCACCTGTTCCAGCTGATACTAAATCAATACAGCCCCAAGTCGTATAGCCTAACAAGTCGACACCATCTTGTTCAACGGCATCTTTCATCGCTTGAATATGCGCCGCCAAATAATCGATACGATAATCATCGACTACATAACCATTTTCGTCTGGTGTATCTACCGCTCCTAAGCCATTTTCAACAATGAATAGTGGTTTTTGATAACGATCATATAAGTCATTCATCGTAATTCTCAAACCAAGTGGATCAATTTGCCAACCCCATTCACTGGCTTTTAGATAAGGATTTTTCACAGAGGCAAAGATGTTACCAGCTGTTTGTTCATTAATTTCTGGATCTGTTGATGTGACACGAGAAGAATAATAAGAGAACGAAATGAAGTCCACCGTATGTTCTTTTAAAAGTTCTTCGTCGCCTTCTTCCATTTCAATTTGAATACCTTTACGGGCCATTTCTTTTAAAGCATACGCAGGGTATTCCCCACGTGATTGGACATCAATAAAGAAATAATTTTCACGATCTGCTTGTCGAGCAGCGAAAACATCTTCTGGTTTACAAGTATAAGCGTAGTTGGAACCAGCCGCTAACATACAACCTACTTGGTTTTCAGGATCTACCTCATGAGCAATTTTTGTCGCAATTGCACTTGCTAGTAGTTCATGATGGGCCGCTTGGTATTTCACTTGTTCTTTGTTTTCGCCTTCTTCAAAGTATAGACCTGCTCCCATAAATGGTGCATGTAAAATCATATTAATTTCGTTAAATGTTAACCAATATTTGACTAATCCTTTATATCGGTTGAAAATTACACGGCAAAGATTTTCATAGAAACCTACTAACTTACGACTACGCCAAGCGCCATATTCTTCCACTAAGTGCATTGGGCAGTCAAAGTGTGTAATCGTTACTAGTGGCTCAATCCCATATTTATGACATTCTTTGAATAAGTCTTCATAGAACTTCAAGCCTTCTTCATTTGGCTCTGTTTCATCTCCCATTGGAAAAATTCGACTCCAAGCAATGGATAAACGGTATGTTTTAAAACCCATTTCACCAAACAAGGCGATATCTTCTTTATAGCGATGATACATATCAATCGCCTCTTGTGCAGGATAGAAATGTTCCTCATCAAAGTTAAACATTTTCTTTTCACCAGTGATTACTGGAAAACGATCTGGACCAGTTGGCGCTAAATCGACGTTTGCCAAACCACGTCCGCCTTCGTTATAGCCACCTTCACATTGATTGGCTGCTGTTGCGCCACCCCATAAAAAGTCTTTTCTAAATGCCATAAATTCTCTTCCTCCACATCTTTTTATATTAAAGCGGTCAGCAAATCATCACTTGTTGAAACTTCATTACTGCCGACTTCCAAAATATCTAAATAATCCGCTGTATTCGTCACAACGATTGGAATTTGTGTACTAAACCCAGCTTTTTTAATTCCTTCTAAATCAAAGGTTACTAATGTTTGACCTTTTTTCACGCGGTCACCTTGTTTTACAAAAGCTTCAAAGCCTTCGCCTTCTAATTGAACTGTATCAATCCCAATATGAATCAATAATTCTGTGCCGTTATCTGAAATCAAACCTAATGCATGTTTTGTTGGGAATAGTGTGACAATCGTTCCATCAAAGGGTGCAACCACTTTGCCTTCCGTTGGTTCAATCACGACCCCATTTCCTAATGCTCCATTCGCAAAAGCAGGATCCTCTGCATTTTTTAAAGATAACACTCGTCCTTTGACTGGACTTGTAATATTTTCTTTTTTAATCGTTGTTTTATCAATAATCACTTCTTCTTCCTCAACTGTATTGTCTTTCCAGAAGAAGAATGTTAGACCAAAACCAACGACCGCTGCAATGGCAATTGCAATAAAGGACTGAATCATCCCACTTGCATCATCACCATTGATAAAGTTTAGCACACCGAAAATTCCTAAACGACCCATTGTATAAGCTGTCACATTGTTGATCATCAAATATAAACCACCGACAGCGCCACCAATCATTGAATAAATAAATGGCCATTTTTTTGGTAAAGTGATTCCATAAATTGCTGGCTCTGTTACACCAAAAATACCAGAGATAATTGCTGGCGGACACAAAGCTTTTAACTTTTTATCTTTCAATTTGAAGAACATCGCTAAAACAACCGCTGTTTGCGCAAAACTAGCTGCAAATGATCCCGTTAATACTTGGCTTGAACCTTCTTGTGTCACTTGCATAATAGCTAATGGCACAACGCTCCAATGTAACCCAAAAATAATTAAGACTTGCCAGAAGAAACCAAGAATCAAACCATACAAAGCTGGTGAGAAACTCATTAATGCTGTAAAGCCAGCGCTTAATAAATCTGTTAGCATGCTAACGATTGGCCCAATTACTAAGAAACCAATTGGTAAGGCAATCAACAAGACGAAAAACGGTACTAAGAACGTTTGAACAACTTCTGGAATAATACGTTTAAACACTTTTTGAACTTGTGCCGCAAAAGCAATAATGAAGATGATTGGTACGACACTACTTGTATAGTTCGCACCGACCCAAGGAATCCCCATAAATGTATCATAGGCAGGTAAGCCGAATAAATTATACGGCGCTGCGGCTCCCGCACCCGCTGTTGTTTCAAAGGCCGTTTGTAATGCACTTCCTTGAATCGTTGGGTAACATAAAGCTGCGCCAATCACGATCCCTACCATTGGATGCAACCGGAATTTTTTAGCTGCTGTATAACCTAAAATAACTGGCATAAAGTAGAAAATTGCATCGCCAATCCCATTTAACATGGTATAAGTCCCTGACGTAGCCGTATAGAGCTTTAAGAAAACCAATAAGGCATTTAACCCTTTGACCATCCCAGCCGCTGCTAACGCCCCTAAAAAGGGTTGGAAACAACCACTTAAAATATCTATTAAGCGATCAAATAAATTCCCACTGGAAGCTTCTTCTTCACGTTCTCCTGACAAGCCTGCAATACTAACTACTTCTTCGTAAACGGCTGGAACATGGTTCCCAATAACGACTTGGTATTGTCCACCGCTTTTCATAACAGTTACCACACCGTCCATATTTTTTAAGACATCATCATTCGCTTGACTCTCATCTTTTAATTTAAAGCGAAGACGTGTGATACAATGTGTCAAACTATTAATATTCTCTTGCCCACCGACATTTTTTACAATTTTTTCTGCTAGTTCATGATATTTTCCCATCTTTTTTTCCTCCAAAAATTTATTTTCATTTGAAGGTTTAGCCAACTGAATGTCACTATCCAAAGTGGTGCGTTTATTGTTCCGTTGTTTGTACAATTCGTGCAATGTGAATCGTTAGGTACAAGCGTTCTTCATTTGAAACTTGATAGTCATAGTTCTCATTTAAATACAAGCTGATCTTTTCCACGCAACGATAGGCGTTGAGATATTTCTTTTTAATTACCGCATACAGTTCTTCATCATCATTTTCGACAACTTCACGTTGGTGTAATAAGCGATAACAGAAAAATTTTAAATGTGTGCTAAATCGATAAAAGTAGACAGAGTCTTCATCAAAACTTACCTTAAAATAGTATTTGACGATATTTGTAATCTCTTGCATCAACTTTGTCAATTCGTAAATATTACCGACTTCTTCCTCCATCTCCGCATTTACCAAGTGCAATGCGATAAAACCTGCCTCATCCGTTGACAATTCCATTCCTACGCGCTTTTGTACCATTTTTAAAGCATTTACTCCTACTTCGTACTCTTCAGGAAAAAAACGTTTAATATCCCATAATAATAAATTCTTAATTGCAATTCCTTGTTTTTTTCTTTCTAAAGCTGTGTACAAATGATCCGTCAGAGAAATATAAATGGTATCATTCAAACTCTTTTTCAACGTTGATTTTGCATAAACAATAATGTCATCCGAGAGTTTCATCATCTCTAAAGGAATATTTCCTAACAATTCTTGAAACTTAAGTGATGTTTCTTGATTGGCTAAATAAAAAACTTGATCGATACTTTCATCAGGAACCCAATCACCAATGCGTTTCTTAAAAGCAATTCCTTTGCCCATAACAATTTGCTCTCGTTTATCATCATCTAATGTAATAACCACATTATTGTTTAAAATTTTGTGAATAATCAATGCCCCACCTCCTTTGTGTTTCGTTGAAAAAAGAAAAACCCAATTTCTTCAAAAAGAACGACACATATGTCGCTTCATGAAAAAATTAGGTTTAGCTTGTCTTTAAACAATCACTATCCATCTATTTACTTATCCCTACATCCAAAGAATAACATATTTACAACAAATGTCAACGCTTTCAACGACATTTTTTTGTAATAAAAATAAAAAAAGCATACAAACATTGTTTGTATGCTTCACTATGACCCGTACGGGACTCGAACCCGTGTTACCGCCGTGAAAGGGCGGTGTCTTAACCGCTTGACCAACGGGCCATTAAAAAGAAAAAACGGAGAAGGAGGGATTTGAACCCTCGCGCCGGTTTCCCGACCTACACCCTTAGCAGGGGCGCCTCTTCAGCCACTTGAGTACTTCCCCAAGAAATAAATGGGCCTAAATGGACTCGAACCATCGACCTCACGCTTATCAGGCGTGCGCTCTAACCAGCTGAGCTATAGGCCCCAAATAAGAAAAAAGCGGGTGACGAGAATCGAACTCGCGACAACAGCTTGGAAGGCTGTGGTTTTACCACTAAACTACACCCGCAAATTTTTCTTGGATGGCGCGGGACAGAATCGAACTGCCGACACATGGAGCTTCAATCCATTGCTCTACCAACTGAGCTACCGAGCCAAAAACGGTCTGGACGGGACTCGAACCCGCGACCTCCTGCGTGACAGGCAGGCATTCTAACCAGCTGAACTACCAAACCAATTCGTTTTTGCTTTATGCAAATGTATGCTTTAAAAAATAAAAGCAATTGCGGGGGCAGGATTTGAACCTACGACCTTCGGGTTATGAGCCCGACGAGCTACCTGACTGCTCCACC
>NZ_JAHLRI010000079.1:0-8519 GCF_018919685.1 Enterococcus sp. S183_ASV_20 | reverse complement strand
ATTCAAAACTGTATTTTGCCATACAAAAAAACCTCCAAAAGTTAGATTTCTAGGTCTAACTTTTGGGGGTCGGCTCATAACCAGCTGCTTTTTTAGTTTTCTAAAGATAGTTGTTTTTTTGTTCTTCTTGCTTCCGAATATAAAGTACGAACAAGACAGCAATTAGCACGATAAAACCACCAAAAATCGGTGTATATGTTACTGATAAATGATCTGTGACCACCCCACCTGTCATTGAGCCAACGGTAATCCCAATATTAAAGGCTGCAATATTAAAAGCTGAGGCCAAAGTGATATCTTCTGGAACATACTTTTCCGCTAATTCTACAACATATAGTTGTAAACCAGGTACATTCATAAAGGCAAATAGACCCAACATCAAACTTGCTAATAAGCCTAGAAGACTGTTATCCATTAAAACAGTAATAAATAAAAAGACTAAGGACAGAATTAATAAGCTAAACATTTTTACTAACGAATCTAAAGGTTTTTTATTTGCCCAGTGACCACCTACTGTATTGCCAATTGCGACCATTACGCCATAAACAACTAAAATAATCACTACCGCGTTGGCTGAAAAGCCTAAATTTTCCAATAACGGTGACAAGTACGTATATGCAGCAAACGTTCCACCATAACCAAAAGCAGTAATTAGAAAAGAGAAAACGAGGGGTTTGTTCGTAAAAATCCGCGTGATTCCTTTTAAGTCAACCTTCCCTGGTATCGGTAAATTTTTGGGAACTAAAAAATAACTAGCAATCAGTCCCACCAAGCCAATACTGGCTATAAAAAGAAAGGACATATGCCAAGCTGTTTGTTGCCCAATAAACGTCCCTAAAGGTACGCCAGTCACTGTTGCAACCGTTAAGCCCGTAAACATAATAGCAATGGCACTGGCTCGACGTGATGGCGGCACAACATCTGCGGCGATGACAGTCGAAACAGACATGAAAATGCCATGCGCCAATGCAGAAAGTATCCGCCCTACCAATAAAATAATAAACGTTGGCGCAAACGCAGCAATTAAATTCCCACTAATGAAAAGAAGCATAATCCCCAGCATTAATGAGCGACGATTCCATTTTCCTGTCAAAATTGTTAATAACGGCGCCCCAATCGTCACACCTAAAGCGTATAAAGAAACAGTCAAACCTGCTTGGGAAAGACTAATATGAAAACTTTTAACAATCATTGGTAATAAACCCACACTAATAAATTCTGTTGAACCGATTGCGAAAGCATTGATAGCTAATGCAAAGAGCGTTAAATTTGGTGAAATTTTCTTTTCCATTCTCTTCCTCCTAAAAAACATTTGAATTTCAACAAAAATTACTATATACTAAGATTGAAATTTTGATAAGTACCTACTTTTTTGTATCATAGGTACCTTTTAGTAACTTTTGTTTATTATCAACCTATTAAGGAGGAATGTTTTTTGGAAACTCGTACATATGCGATTGGTGTCGAAGCAACGATGGATGTTATTGGCGGCAAATGGAAACCAATTATTCTGTGTAATTTACGGCACGGTGCCATGCGCCCCAGCGATTTAAAACGCGGTATTACTGGCATTAGTCAAAAAATGCTGACACAACAATTACGGGAACTCGAAGAAGACAACATTATCGAGCGGAAAGTTTACAACCAAGTTCCACCAAAAGTCGAATATTATTTAAGCGATTATGGTCAAAGCCTCTCTGCTGTCTTAGATAACTTATGTAATTGGGGAGAGTCCCACGTGGCTCATTTGCAAGAACAAGGCCAAGAAATTTATTTAAAATGTGAAGATTAGTGAATAAAACGTTTATAAACTATATCAAAAAAGAGCTTTAAGCTATTTAAGATCCTGGGGAAAAATCTAAAATGATTTTTCCCCAGGATCTTCTTATGCTTTAATAACTTGAATATCTTGCGTTAATTGGGCCCAATGATTAGTGGGTCCGTGGCCATGTCCAACAGAAATTGCTTGGCTAATGGCCCCTTGTATAAACTGTTTGCCAATCACAATCGCCGCTTCTAACGGCGTACCTTTTGCTAATTCGGCTGCGATACACGCTGAAAAAGTATCTCCTGTTCCATGAGTATTTTTCGTTACAATTCGTGGTGCACTTAGCCAAAAGCTCGAACCGTCTTCCATTAACACATAATCAGCCGCTTGTTGATTTGTGCTATGTCCGCCTTTCATAATAATATTTTTTGTGCCCAATTGTTGTAATTTTTTTGCTGCGGTCTGCATTTCTTGCTCTGTCTTGATGGTCGTCTCTAGTAAAACTTCCGCTTCTGGTAAATTAGGTGTCACGACCGTTGCTAATGGCAACAGTTGCTCTTTAATCGTTTGAACTGCCTCGGCTTCTAACAAATGATGTCCACCTTTAGCCACCATTACAGGATCGACAATCAACGGACCAAAATCAACTTTCTGCAAATTGCGAACAACAGCTTCGACACGCTCACTATCTGCTAACATCCCCGTTTTCGCTGCCCCAATTTTAAAATCAGCCGCCAGTGATTGAAATTGTGCATCAATAAATGAACTAGGAATCGGTAAGCTATCTTGCACGCCATACGTATTTTGTGCCGTCAATGCAATGACAATATTTAAGCCAAATGCCTGCCGCGCTTGAAATGTTTTTAAATCTGCTTGCATGCCAGCTCCCCCACCAGAATCAGAACCAGCAATCGTGACTACTTGTGGGGTCAAATTATATTCGGTCATTTTCTCGCCTCCAACATTCGCTCCGTTACACGCATCAACCCTTGAACTTTCTCGGTTATCTGTTCAGCCAGCATAATTTCACTGACCAGTGAAACACCAGCCACTCCCGTTCCCATAAGTTGTTCTATATTTTCTTCTTTGATTCCACCAATCGCTACAACAGGAATCGTGACTGCTGCAGCAATTTCAGAAAGTGTCTGCAAAGAAGTTAACGGACTGTCCTTAGTTGTTGTGGGGAAAATTGCGCCCACGCCTAAATAATCGGCGCCCTCGTTTTCCGCTTCAACTCCTCGTGCCACCGTTTTGGCTGAAACACCTACGATTTTTGTGGACCCAACCAGTTTTCGCACAAGAGCAACCGGTAATTCATCATCCCCTATATGCACACCTGCCGCATCCACTGCCAAGCAAATATCGACACGATCATTAATAATCAACGGAATCTGATACGCATCTGTTACCGCTTTAACTTTCACTGCTAATTCGTAAAAGCGCCGTGTTGACACTTCCTTTTCGCGCAGTTGGACCAATGTCACTCCACTGCGACAAGCAGTTTCAATTCGTTTTAAAAATTCAGTATCACTAAAATCATACCGGCCTGTCACCAAATAAACTTTCAATTGCTCTCTCATAGCACTCGTCCTTTCACCGCCTCAAACCAATCCTTCTCCTTCATTAAAAGAGATAACTGATTTAACGTATTTTGGCGAAAATCGGCCAGCCCTTGGCTCTTAGTCTTGGCTTTTTCTCCGCAAAGATTAAAATAGCTCACTGCGGCTACTGCCGCAGTCATTGGCGCGTTGCCTTCACCTAATAAAGCGGCAACTAATGCGCCGACTAAATCGCCCGTGCCAGTGAAACAATCCAACTCAGGCACGCCATTTTGTAAGACAATCACTTGCTCTTGGCTAACCAAAACATCTTGAATCCCTGTTGCTAAAAATACCGTCTGGGGAAACTTTTGTGTTTGTTGACGTAAAGCTTGAATCAGCTCCTCAATTGCTTCTTCACTTTGATCCAAAGGGCTGCCATCCACTCCTCGGCCATGACTCACCAACTGGCAAAAAGTCCGCATTTCTGAAAGATTCCCTTTCACAACGGTTGGCTGATTGTGCACCAGCTTTTCCCCGACTTCACTCCGAATATCACTGGCGCCATAACCGACTAAATCGACTACGGTCGGTTTAGTCACTTGCCGAGCATAATCACTAGCTGCTAACAAGCTTTGCTCTCGTTCTTGTGATAAATGGCCTAAATTCAAAACCAAAGCACTGGTTTGCTGAAACAACTGCGGAAATTCCCGTGGATCATCTGCCATAATGGGCTTAGCATCAATATAAAGTAATGCATTCGCCATAGATTCACACGTAATTTCATTCGTAATGCACTGAATTAATGGTGCCGTTGTCAGTGGAAAAATCGTTTCAAACTTAACGCTTGTTTTCATAAAAGTACCCTCCTAAAAATAATTCCTGTGTTTGTTTAAATACCCGAGTTTCTTTCAGTTTTACTAAGACAAGCCAAGCAATCACTGAACCAATCAGTGTGGCACCAATAAATCGTGGTGTATAAATGAACCAATAAAAATTCTGCTTACTGCCAGTAAACCAAACCATTACAGGATAGGACAATAACGAGCCAATGATGCCTGTCCCAAAAATTTCCCCTAGCATCGACCAGCCTAATTTTTGTCCCCATTGATAAAATAAACCAGCAAAAAACGCGCCAAAAACGGCACCTGTTAACGCTAATGGCGGAATACCTAAGAATGTCATACGGATTAAGCCGCAGACAAGTGCCATGAGCGTTCCGTAAAGAGGACCTAATAAAACTCCGGCAATAATGTTCATGACACTGGACATAGGGGCCATTCCCTCAATTCGCATTAACGGCGATAATACAACGTCCATCGCAATCATTAAAGCCAGTAACGTAACTCTGTGGATTCGATTTTTTTCCACGTAAAAAAACTCCTTTCTGCGAGAAGCAAAAGGAGGCGCGACTGAAAAAGACAGAAAAACCCAACCACAAATAAACGTAGTTGGGTGCAATAATCGGTCAAAATTTCAAGACATTTCCCTGCGCCAGTCCTAACTGTTTCAGGTTCCATGGGTATAATCTCAGCTAATAGCACCCCAAATGTTTCTCTTCAATTGGCTTTAGTATAGCATAGTTTTTTGGAAGCGACTACTAAAATTGCCAAAGAGTTTTCCCACAAAAACAGAAAAAACGTCATGCCCAAAAAGTTCGATTTTTTGGGCATGACGTTTTTCATACTCTCGTTTGTCTTATTTTTAGAATCCTGGCATTCCTTTGGTGTATTTACCTAAAGTTGCTTCGGTTTCTTTTTCAATTTTTACTAACGCATCGTTGACAGCCATAATGACTAAATCTTGTAACATATCAACGTCTTCAGGATCAACCACGTCTTCTTTAATGGTCAAATCTTTCATTGTGCGATCACCAGTAAAGGTCGCTGTCACAAGTTGATTGGTTGCTTCACCGATAAATTCTTTTTCATTTAGCGCTTCTTGCGCTTTAGCCATTTCTTTTTGCATTTTTTGTACTTGTTTCATCATGCCTTGCATGTTGCCCATTCCTCGCATCATAATTCCTCTACTCCTTCGTATTAATCATCTAGTACTTCGACAAGCTCTTCACCAAACATAGCGATTGCTTCATCTACTACTGGATTTTCTTGTGAATGTTCATTTATTACAGGCGGTTCGTCCGCTAGACGAGCCATTTCATTTTCAGGTTCAGAATGATTCAAACTGCCCTGATTTTGGTTAATAAAACTTTGTCTTAGTTTTGGCCAGCTTTCTCTAGTAATGCAGACCATCTCTGGTGTATAGTCCATCAAACGGCTTAAATTATTATTGAAAGCTAACTGCATCTCTTCATCGTCTGTTGCACGAGCACAAACAATCTCATAGTCAAATGCCACCACGATCCCCTTAGGACTTGCTGCGACAGGTTCACTAGCCTTTAGCATCGCTCGTTGAGTCACAGATAATGTTTGCAGTAAGTCTTCCCAGACATTTTTCACATTCATTAAATGTGTTCTCGTCGCTTCGTTTAAAACTTGATATACCCGTTCTGTGGGTACACGGAACGAACTTTTTGGCGCTTGTGGTCGTGCTTGTTGACGTGGCGCATCTGCTTCTTTGGCAGTTACACCGTGTTTCTTTAATTCAGCCAGTTCTTTCTTCAGTTGCCCGATTTGATTTTGTAAATCTGCTAATTCTGGATTTCCCTCTGCACTACCACCTTGATTAGCTGTTTCTGGCGTGTTGTGTTTATTGGGTTGCACCGTTTTAGCTAATTTGACAGTGGCTACTTCCAGATAGATATTCGCATTGTTGGTAAAGCGGATCTCATTTTGTGTGTCACTTAAAATTTGGATTAGTTGGTAGATTTTTTCAGCAGGCGTTTGTGTAGCTAGTTCCTTAAATGCTTCTGTCAAAGTTCCTGCTTTTTCTGCTAATAACTTCGGTGCTTGCTGATACATCAGTAAATCTCGACAATATAATAACAAATCTTCTAAGAAACGGCGCGCTTCTTTGCCTTCGCCTAAAATACTTTCCAAGCCTTCTAATGCTCGTTCAACATCACCGGCGACACAACACTGAATATAATGATCCATCATTTCATAGGTTAGGCTGCCTGTCACTTGCATTGCATCTTCCAGTGTTACTTTTTCATCACTAAATGAAATCGTTTGATCCAAGATACTCAAGGCATCTCGCATCCCACCTTCCGCAGCACGTCCAATCACATAAAGGGCTTGTTCCTCATAATCGAGAGCCATTTCCTGCATGATATGGGCCATATGATCGACGATATCTTGCGTACTAATTCGCTTAAAATCAAAGCGTTGCGTCCGTGAGATAATCGTTAACGGAATCTTGTGTGGTTCAGTCGTTGCTAAGATAAAAATAACATTTTGTGGTGGTTCTTCCAAGGTTTTTAAAAGTGCATTGAACGCGCCTGTTGATAGCATATGAACTTCATCAATAATATAAACTTTGTACTCGGCTTGTGTCGGTGCATACTTTGCTTTATCACGAATATCACGGATTTCTTCCACGCCATTATTACTCGCCGCATCAATTTCAATGACATCATTTAAACGACCTTCCGTAATGGCTACACAGGTTTCACAAACATTACAAGGTTCACCATCTTGACTATGTTTACAGTTAATCGCTTTAGCGAAAATTTTTGCGGCACTGGTTTTACCTGTACCACGAGGGCCAGTAAATAAATAGGCATGAGATGTTTTCTTTTGCACTATCGCATTTTTCAGTGTCTGAGTAATTGCTTTTTGTCCTACTACGTCATCGAAACGTTGTGAACGCCAGACCCGATAAAGTGCTTGATAAGCCATTTTTTACCCTCCCTTATTTTTCATTCTTATCTATTATACGTGATTTTTAATCATTCGGCATCTTTTTTCTTTTAACGAGTCACTGGTGCAACCATTGCTAAAAAAGCCGCTTTTCCTTCACTTGTTTCTGCAAACGCACTGGCTTCTTTTAGTCGCTGTTGATACGCTGAAGCGACAGTTTCAAGCGCCTGCGTTTTCTGATTGCTCCAAGTCGTTAAACCTTGGACTTCTGCTAACGTTAACGAAGGCTTTGCTTGAGGTCGACTAAAAATTAAGTCCATGACATATAAAAGTTCTTTTCGTCGGGCAACGATTTGTATCTCATCCGTTGGCAGTTTTAGCATTTGCCATTGCTCAAAAATATCATTTGCGGCTTGGGCAACTTCTGACGCATTCGGTCCCTCTAGGCGAAATGTCGCAACTGGCCAATTCACCATTCCTGCGTTGATTAAAGGATAGTTAGCTAACTCAACATATTCTGAAATGCTCGCTTCGGCTAATGGAAATTGTTGCAAACCCGTTTGATAATAGACATGCTCATTTTGTTCAAAGTCAGCATCAATCCCAGCAAAATAATGAGGAAAGACCTCAACAATTTTCAACAATTGCTGAAAAGTCTTAACTGAACGTTTCGCTGCCTGATGTTTTTCAAACGCAATCACACCTTGTTGCTGATATTGTGCCTGTTTTACAAAGGAAAACCCCCAACTTTCGCCATCTAAGTTCATTCGAATCACTCGATGATTCGTAGTCGCAGGAAATTGCTGACTTCCCTGGTAGCCTTCTGTTGCCATGCACCATTCACAGCGGGGATAGCTTTGTGCAGAGAGCGTTGCTTTTGACGCCTCACTGTGGACCTTATTTGCTAAAAAATCACCATAGACTGTTGAAAAAACAACAGGTTCTTCCTGTTCAATGACCGTACCGTTTTTTTGACAAAGTTGGTAAAAATACTCGGTAGCCTCTTGTGGCTCTTTGGCATAATGTTGTGCAAAAAAAGCATTAACCACAGAAGGTGGCGGTGTCAACAAATCCATCAATTGCACCATGAACTGTTCTTTTTGTTGCTCTGTTTTTACAAGTTGGTTGGCACTCGCAATTTGACACAATTGTTCCGCCAAATCAGCGGCGGGTGTTGCCACAGGCCGTATGTCTACTTCGCCTAATTCTTGTTCACCAATCATTGATAATAAACGGTTCTGAAGATATAAGCGATCCAATTCCATCCAACCACCTGCTTGAATAGCAAGTGTGGTAAAATCGGCAATCATTTGACTCGTGGTCATCGATTCATTCCTCCTATTACTTTTCTTGATACCCATGTGGATGAGCTTGGTGCCATTGCCAAGCGGTGGCGATAATGTCCTTGACCTCAGTTACTTCTGGTTGCCAGCCTAAAACTCGTTTGGCTTT
>NZ_JAHLRI010000078.1:0-9058 GCF_018919685.1 Enterococcus sp. S183_ASV_20 | reverse complement strand
TAATGTATCTTCAGCCGTTTTCCAATAATGAATTTTATGTTGATTCTGATTACGGGCTAATATGATAAATCTTAGTCTGGTACTACACTATTAAATAAGAGAGTCAAGATTGGTTAATTATATTTTCACAGAGTTAACCAATCTTTTGAGCGTACTCTAATTCTGAAATAATAACACCCATATCATCATTTTGTACATCATCAAATAATAGTTTTCTGTACGTGAACTGATCTCCTTCTATATTGAAATCTAATTTACTAGTATCAGAGGTATTTTCATTTGGTGCACTGGCGATAGATGATACTTCTTTAAATACAAACTGTTCTATCATTTCTATATTCTCGTTAAGTAAATGTATATCAACTTGAGTGTATCCTAGCATTGCAAATTTATTTGTTTTGTCTATCTTATTTTTTATATCCTCTGTCAAAGTTAAAGAAAATAGTCTACTTTTTTCTGGATAAAAATAATATTTATCTAAAATTAGTGAAATATATAGTCTCTCTAAATTAATTATATCTGAATTAGTAACAGATTGAGTTATGTCAAACTTAATAGTGTTTTCTTTTTTACTATTATTGATGAATTCTTGAACTTCGTATAACTTCGTATAAAAGTCTATCATGTTTTGTATATTTTTTAATTCATTTTGATCAAATAAGTCAAGTTCGCTTCCAAAAATTTCTATTCTACCACTTGCAAAATTTTTTAATTTTTTGTGATTTCTATATAATTCATCCAAGCTATTCGATTTTTTGAAATTGTAAGTAAGAGAAATATTCAATTTTTGAGTAGTCTGATTCATAATCAATTTTAAGAAAAATATATCATCAGTATTGGATTCAAAAATTACCTTTTCTAAACTTGGATAAGGCTTTTGCTCTATCCAAAAATCATATGTTACGTTATTAAATTTAACAGGAATTTTTTCAGCCTCACCAAATTTTTCAGGAATAAGGTAATATTTTTTGTTTTGTTCTTTTATTTCCTGGCCAAAAGCTTTCATAAGATTATGAGGTTCTATAGAGCTTTCTCCTATATTTGCTTCAGAAATAGAGATTTCTACAGGTTTTTGATATCTATAGAGTAAGGTATTCAAATCGTTAGGATGTTCTATTTTGATATTTTTTAATTCTTTCGGAAGCTTAAGTTTTAATTTAAAAGATACTTTTTCTTCTGTATTATTTGGTACGAGCATATATTGTTGTGAGTTTTTATCATACTCATAATGTGTGTTTTTAGGAGCAATTTTGTTAATATAAATTTGCCATGATTTGGGTCCTACGCTAAGTTCTATTTCATTTTCTTCTTCAAAAGCTTCTTTAAATCCCATTTTACCAATCCCCCACAGTTTCTTGATAGACAACAATTTTACTAGCTAAAATTAATGCATTTTCAACATTGTCAGCAAACTTATTTTTAATAGTTTGTAAAAGTTTGTTGCGATCTTCTACAGTATTTACAAAGATATATTTTATAGCCTCAACAGTAAGATTAATATGAGTGGTATCTTCGGTTGTTAATGCATCGGACATCTTTTTTAAGACATCTGGATTCATTTTTTTTGGCATTGTAGCATCATTTAAAAAACTACTCATATTAACTTTAGATACGTTAGGAAGAAAGCGCCATTCTTTTTCATCATGAAAATTTTTTCTTATGTTTTTATTATTCATTCTCATTTGACCATTTAATGGTTTAGATAATTTTACTTGATTTAAAATGAAATCATAGAAATCCTCATCTAGATCTAAACCTTTAGCAAGTGATTCAAGCCCTTTATTGAATATATCACTTAATTCTTTACATCTAACAGAATTTTCATTTATATAACTAATTGGTTGAAATCCTTGCGATTCACACCATTCTTTATCCAATCCTATACCGTATTTACCATATCCATCACTTCCAGTTTTTTCATCTTTTTCTACGTGATGAGGAAGCATGTGTAGATGAATATCACAGAAGCAAAGCATAGGAAAAGCAACATTCTTAATTCTTCTATTTCCTATTTTTAATTTTAAATATTCAACATCTTCAATGACATATCTAGGATATAATTTCATATTTTCAATGTCAGTAATTAAATAATTTATATCTCTCATAAAATTAAATAATGTATTAGCGCTTTGTCTATATGTTATAAAATTTGGGAATCCTACGTTGATAGGATAGCTTTCTTTATCTATACTCACTTTTTAAATGCCTTTCCTTCCGTTTTGTTATATTATTAATTATATAGTTTTTAATAATTTTGTATTGCAAACGAGATTATTTATAATTCATCAACATTGTATTCGGTGTATCCTTCATAATAATAGCTAATATCAATACCCTTCATGAAGATTTCTCTATCATTAATTTTATCAGTTAAAGCATTTGAGATTAAATATTTGATTTCCAAATCTTTGACCGGACTTCTTTCCATTGCAGACAAGTAATCTTCTTTATTAATTAAGTTCCAATCTACAACCCGCTTTAATTCTTTTTTCAGAATTAAGTCTAACCATATTCTCGTTGCTCTACCATTGCCCTCACGAAAAGGATGTGCAATGTTCATTTCAACATATTTGGCTACAATTTCATCTAAATTTCTTTGGGGCATTTTATCTATATGTTCTAAAGCGATTTCTAGGTACATTACTGGTGCAAAGCGAAAATTTCCTTTAGAAATATTTTGACTTCTTACTTTACCTGCAAATTCATAAATATCTTCAAACAAATAATTATGGATATATGATAGTCCTTTGAATGTTCCAACTTCTATTCTGTCAATATCTCCAGAGTCATATAATCGTTTTGCATTTTCTTTACTAACACGTTCCTCAACTCTGTTTAACTCAAGTTGGTTAATAATACCTAATTTGTTTTCTAACAACTGAATTCACCTCCTATTAATTATTAATCTTCTTTTTCAATAACTCTTTCAACTTTCATGCTAAGTTTTTCAATGTATTTTAGCACGAAATCTACATAACAATCAAAAATATAAAGACACTTGCTATTCCCATTTTTTCATATGGTAAAAATAAACTCAATGCCATTTTTGAGATATGCTGCATCGTCATGATAGATTATTGATGATGTATAATAAACACTTTTTTTCTACATGTAAGATATTAATTTATATAGTTTTAACGATGAATGCTTGTAAAATATCTAATTTACTAGTTTCATTAGTAAGTGCTGCATTCCTAACAACTTGTATTATTCTTTTAGATGAAATTTTTAATAACCCTATTTCTTTAGGAAGCTGTTTAAGTGCAATGAGTGAGATATCTTCAGGAACAACGACCCAGCTATAATTAGTTTTAGTATTTAAAATTATATTGTTAAGTTTGTTATCCGAAAAAACTATTTCGATGCTATGTGTATTTAATTCTTGTGTGTATTTACTAGACACGTTTTCTAGCAATAAAAAATCTAAAGTAACAGAATGGTTGAGTTTAGCAAGACAAAAAAACATTAATAGAAGAGGGGATGTAGAAAATGACTGAAAAAATCGATTTGAATAAGTTATATCATGAAAGTAAAAAGGAAAGAACCGAAAAACAAACGAAAATGGAACGTGCGTTGGAAGGAGTTGTGTGTGGTTTATCAAGAAAAGCAGCTGTCAGTCTGATTAATAGAAACAAGAATTCGCAAGATAAATTTAAGATATAGTCCTTTGATAAACTAAAAAAATTGTAAGAAAATTGTTTGAAAGTGAGTTATACTTAGTACATTAAAAACTTTAATAAGCGGGGGAAATTTATGGTTGATAACAAATTTATAACATGTAGTACATGTGGTACAACAATAAATCTAAGAATTCAGTTAGGATATTTTAACATACCATTTCATGTGAACTGTCCAAACTGCGATATTCTTATTAATGGAAAAGTAATACTTGAAGATGCTGAAAATTATTATATAAAATTAGATAATGCTTGCGAAATTGACGAGTATGAAAATGAATTTTATTCAGTTGAGCTATCAGCTGAGTTTCCTACGCGAAAAATTAAAAAAAAAACTATGGGATTAGATAATGTGGAACTTTCTCCTTTCATAAGAGCTCATAATTTTTATAATGATATACTTTTAAGTAAAAACTCAACTAAGAATGCAATGTTTTTTTCAAATTATTACAAGAAACATTGGTCTGATTTAAAGATTAATTACAATCTTTTTTGGAATAACCAATTACGTCTATTAAAACCAAAAATAAATAAAGAACTTTCTAAATATCCCCATATAGGAGTAACCGAAGTCCGTAATATGCTTGATGCATGTATGGCATTACATCAAATGCTTATTGCAACTACTGGTATTAGTGTCATTGTTGGAGACAATTCAATTTCTAGATATATTAGCTTGGCAAATTTAATGTTGGAAGATAAGAGTAAACTTCCTAAATATATGGAGTACTCAATAAAAATAGAATCAAAATTAGATAATATTGAAAAAAAAGCATTCAAACTAATAGAGTCTTTTGCAAAAATATACGATCAGTTAATTCCGGTTGTTTCTCTGCGTTATGCTGATAAAATGAATAATGTTGATATGGATAAGTATGGTATAATGACCGCTAATTTTGAAGAATTAACAACATTTTATGCGCAAAGTTACGAATGGATATTAGAAAATGTTGATATCGTAATTGCATTAAATAATATTGAAGTCAGAGGAGACTATCAAAAATGTGAGAACGGTAAATCTTATGATGAGTATCTCAAAGTATTTAAAGGAAAAAAATTAGAATGGATGAATAATGATGAACCTTTTAGTATCCCAGTAATAAGTCTAAAAAACAAATTAAGAAATGCTATTCAACACTTTGACAGTGAGATTGATTACACGACACAAATAATTAAATTTCATGATAGAGAAAATGTTGAAAAACTGTATTTAATGGAATTTGCTTCATTGTGTATAGATAACTTCAGTGTAGTAATTTACATTTTAGAGCTAGTTTATAATCTAAGAAGAAATAATCTTATTTTAAGTGGATGTATTCCCCACTTGAATGTTAAAACAAATATCGGATCTAAACATAGTGTTAAGAAAAAGAAGATAGGACGAAATGCTCCCTGCTATTGTGGTAGTGGAAAAAAATATAAAAAATGCTGTTTGAATTCGTAAATCAAAAGAACCAACAGGGTATACCCTGTTGGTTCTTTTGGTTAGCTATGGTATACTTGGATTTGTAAAGGGTCAACAGGATTGGGCAACAGAATTTTGAAATGGAGAGTATTTTTATGGCAAAAATAGGTTATGCACGTGTGAGCAGTACAGATCAAAATTTAGATAGGCAATTAGAGTTGCTTTCTAATTGCGATAAAATTTTTTCAGATAAAGCTAGCGGAAAAGACACAAATCGAGAAGGATTTCAAGAAATGATGAAATTCATACGTGAAGGTGATATTGTCGTTGTGACGGAATTAAAACGTTTAGGACGAAATAATAAAGAGTTAACAGAAACGATGAATTTAATTCAGCTGAAGAAAGCTACGCTTGAAGTTTTGAATTTACCAGCTTTAACAGGGATAACTGACGATAATTTGCGCCGTTTACTTAATAACTTGATAATCGAATTATACAAATATCAAGCAGAAGAAGAACGCCGCTATATTCGTGAAACGCAGCAACAGGGAATTAAGCTAGCAAAACAAAAAGGTAGATACACAGGGGGAAAACGAAAATATAGTGAAAACGACCCACGCCTTCAGTTAGGATTTAAGCTATTTCTTGAAGGTGCAACAGATAAAGAAGTTGAAGAACAAATTGGTATCAACAGAAGGACTTTTAAGAGATATCGTCAACGTTATGGAATTACTGCAGAAAAACGAAAAAAAATAAAAGATAAAAAGAACTTTAAGCACGTGGATGAAGTGTATAGTTAAAGAACTGGAGGACTTTAAGTGATGGCTAAGAAAAAATATGATCATTTTGGTATTGAAATTGGTATGTGGAACCGAGACAATGTAGTAAATAAAATAGAGTGTGATTGTGGCCAACTGGCCAATAAAGTACGAGGCAAGCATGAATTTTTTGAATGTGCTGACTGTGGTCGTTGTTACCATAAAGAACTTGGAGAATATGTGCCACTTGAAAATAGTAATAAGGGATAAAAAAGAAAGAAGGAAAAAGTTATGAAGAATAATCAAATGGAAATCAAGTTTGTCAATGGCCAAGTTAAAATGTAGGTTTTTGGCCATTGACAGAAGTAAAATTAACCAAGTGCAAAAAATAGAAATGTAAAATATAAAACTGGATAAATGTTGATAATACCACCTAAGATAAAAGCAATTTTTTGGTAAGTTTTATATCCTTTTTTATAATTGAAAATAGCTAAAATAAAACCAATAATTCCTAAAATTAGTCCTACTACCGTTTGTTGAGAATGAATATATAGTTGTGGTGTCAGTACTAAAAGGTTTGCTACTACTCCGAAAAAGAGAATGAATGTAGATAGATATTTTTTCATATAGTTTCCTCCTTAAGATCAGTTAAGAATATAAAGATTTATACCTATAAAATATGATAAAAAAGCATTAGTAAATATTACATATTTTCAAAACTTGTTAATCTTTTGTTAGCTTATTATATAAGACCATAAGCTATAGCAATTGCAGGGAATAAGTTGTTTAAAAAGTGTATGGATATGCTTACTCTTAAGTCTTTTGTTTTGTAGTAAGAAACTGAAAGGATAATCCCCATGAAGAAATACATTCCAAAGCTGATAAAATTTGTAGGGCCATGAATAATCCCAAATAAAAAAGAACTGATTAATATTGCTAATAGGGCATTATTTTCTACAAGATATCCTATGATACCTCCTCTAAATACAATTTCTTCCATAATTGGTGCAGCAATTCCTAACAATAAAACCACTAAAACAGGAGATACTCCACTAAATAATTTAATAAGAGTCGAATCATTTGCTGTAGTTGTGTGTCCTTGCATATTTAATAACAATGTTCCACCAATAGCTATACCTCGATCTATTAATGTTGCTACTAAAATAATCAAAATATTTTTTTTAGTAAGAAATGGATGATTTGTTTTTATAATGTTCATTCTTTTAGCTAAGTAGATTAAAAAAAGAATATTAATAACAACAAGTATGACTGTAACAAGTGTCGAGGAAATATTTAAATTTTTTTCTCCTGCATCTAAAGATAATTGTTTTATTACTCCAAAAGCAGTGATTCCAATTTGACTAATTATAAATAATATGAAAATTGAAAATATTCTTTTTACATAGTTCATATAATCACTCCTATTAAAACCAATGTTCGTTTTTTCTATTGATTCTTAAATTTAACAGCTGTACCATATGCTACAACTGACTGCATGTCATTACTAATAGATCCAGAGTCGAAACGCATAGCAATAATAGCGTCGGCCCCAATATTTTTTGCTTCTTCTTTTAAACGGTCCATTGCTATTTTTCGTGCTTCTTGTTGCATTTCTGTATACGCTTTGATTTCTCCGCCAACTAAATTTTTTAATCCTGCGCCAATATTTTTTACAATATTTTTAGAATGTGTTGTTACACCAAATACTACATCAAGTGTTTCGTATTCTACACCATATAATTTTTCTGAAGTTATTATGAGCATATTAAAAAACCCCTTTCAAAATTTTATATTATAAATATAGCATATGAAAGAGAGGAAAAAAACTTACAATATTGTTATTTTATAACTTAAAGTAACTGACTAAAATTGATTAGCTATAATAAATATTGATTTTATCAATAAATATAACTGTTGTTTTTTTATAGAAGAGAATTAATATAGGTATTCTAAGGAGATGAAAAGTATTTAAATTTATTGAATTTCTGATAAAATAAATTTTGGTAATAATCACTTTGCCAATAGTAGTAGTGTCATGAATTTAACCCTCGATTTTAAGTGGTTATTGCCTTTATTCTTATAGGGTGAAATTTTTTATAACTTCTTTATTTCTTTTTTAGGCATTGATAAATTCCTACCAAGATAGAGGCTACATAAAAAAGGCAGATACTTAAGAAGAGTATATTCATGATTTCCTCCTAGTTAAATGAAAGTCATGAATAATTGTACCAAGATTTTTTAGGGAAGTTAAGATTGAAATAGGAAAGTAAATACGATAAAATTTTTATAGACTGTTACGTTGAAATTGTTCTTCAGAGACTATTTCTTCCAAACCACCTACTAGATAGGTGGTTTTAATTATTATTTTCGGAGGTTGTGTTTTGGCCAAAAAAAGTAAGGATTTAATAGATATAGGATCATTTGTGCATTGTCAATCTGTTATGGGACAAACGCTCAAAGGAAAAGTTGAAGTGATAAATCAATATACAGTGATCGTTTTTGATGGAGAATTTCGTCATGTGGTCACGAAAAAACAGTTGAAAGAATTAGGCTATTGTTTGCCAAATAAAAGAAAAAAATAAGCAGAGAGGGATTCCTTTCTGCTTATTTTTTCGTTCGTATAGATTGTTGATCAAAGTCGAAAAATGCGCCTTCACAGTCAAGAGTTACCTTCTTTTTATCTGAAGATATTTCAGAAATTACTCCATGTAACCCTCCAATAGTCACAACAGCGTCTCCTGGTTGTAAATTGTTTAAAAAATCTTGTCGTTCTTTTTGTTGCTTTTTTTGTGTACGAAACAGATAAAAATACATAGCAACAATAACTAGCAGCATGATAAGCATCAGTTTCATTTCTCCTTGTTAATTTGAAAATTTTTATATAGACATCAAGGCTATTTTATAAAAAGAAAGTATTGATGGCAATATTTGTTTTGAATGAAATGATACAATAATCAGGTGAAAAACAATTGGAATTGATAAATACCAACTTACAAAAATGTTAGGAAAATTCTTTTGTTTTAACATTTACAAAACGGTTCTGTTGCAAAGTTTTAAATCTACTATCAAATAAGGTAGAATAATAGAAAAAGATAGCAGGAGGAATGACGGTGAATCATTTTAAAGGAAAGCAATTTCAGTAGGATGTGATTATTGTAGCCGTGGGCTACTATCTTCGTTATAACCTTAGCTATCGTGAAGTTCAAGAAATCTTATAT
>NZ_JAHLRI010000077.1:0-9059 GCF_018919685.1 Enterococcus sp. S183_ASV_20 | reverse complement strand
TACTTCTCATGATATTTGCAAAAACAACAGCTGTAATTAAGCCAAATACGGCTGGAATAAAGCCAGCAATCATAACGTCACTTAGAGGTAAATCAAAGCCGTTCGCCGCTGCAATAGTATTTGGATTAGGCGAAATAATATTGCCCGCTTTGCCGCCACCTGATAAGGCAATCAATAATGATAACTTACTGATACCCGTACTTTTCCCAACGGATAGAGCAATCGGGGCAACAATCAACACTGCAACAGGAATGAATACGCCCACTGCTGTAATTACCATTGTGGATAATGCCAAAGATAAAATAGCTTTTTTCTCGCCAAGCTTTTGTACAATGGCGTTGGCAATTGATTCTGCCGCACCGGATTCCATCATCACACCCGCCAACATGCCGGCTGCTAAGACACGGATTGCGGTTCCCATAATACTTTGTGTTCCGTTTAATAGAACAGCGACTGTATCTGACAGGGAAGCGCCTCCAATAAGACAACCAACAATTGCACCAAAAAACAAGGAATACACAGGATTAAATTTTTTCAAAATTAATACTATCGCTACAACTAATCCTAAAATTGCAGCAACCCAAGATATTGTAATATCTGGCATTCAAAATCAGCTCCTTAAATTGTTTACGCTTTCATTCTATCAAAGTCCTTTCTTTTTAAAATTGTAAATTTAACAGGATTTATTGTTCAAATGCACAAAAAAACCGTTCTTAAAGAACAGTTTTTTGAAATCTTTTTCTATCTTTCTCAATAATGACCACCAAGCCAACGAACAAAAGAACACTCACAATTAACAATACTGCCGTTTTATTATATCCATGAAAGAGCGCTTCGCCTCCACATGCGTAAAGTATTGAGGAAGGAATTACACCAATGAATATCGCGGCTATTAAATTTTTTAATGGCAACTGCATAGTATCTGCAGCAAAATTAATCACAGAAGAAGGAATAATTGGAATCATGTAGCCCACCATAATCCCAATTTTTGGATGCTTCATCCGTCGAATGGACTGGACCCAATGATTGGTCTCCGTTTTTCTATCTAAAAATTTTATATGATGCATCAAAAAGATTGCAACTAAATTTCCCAAACTATTCCCTAAAACGTTAATGAGTGTGCCGCTGAAGGGACCAAAACTCAATCCTGCAATCACACCAATTACCGAGGTTGGAATCCCTGGCACTGCACACATGATCGCGGTCAAAAAAACTAACAATAGCGCTGCTGAAAAACCATGTGAACGAATTCGCTCTAATAATTGTGTCTTACTGGCTTTAGGATTCAAAAATAATTGAATATCTGTTTGATATTCTAGATACAAACGGTAACCTACCAGCAGGATTAAAATAAGCCCGCTACTGATCAGTAGTATTCGGATTGTTTTCCTCTTCATTTTCTTTGCTCCTTTTATGCTTTATACAAAGTGTAGCACAGGTTTCTTCGTGCCTCAATTAGAAGCTTGTATGAATAAAAGCCGCCCCTAAAAGTTAGACTAAAAATCTAGCTTTTAGGGGCGATTCGAAAGTTACGAAGGTATTTTTTTATTTCCGATACATCTTAAACAGGAAATAACGGGTAACAATAGTTGAGGTAGCAGCTTTCTTAAAAGCATTGGTAGAAAATTGGAAAAATCAGAACAATTGGTTTACTTTCACTATTTTGAAATTCCTTTATTTAGATTATCCTGTCCAGAATATCGACAACTTGACTATCAGACTTCACATATAGATGCCCATATGTTCCCAAAGTAATCTGTATATTCGCATGTCCTAATCTTTCTTGAATCAGTTGAGTACACTCGAACTTATTTTCAAAAATTTCTTCTGGAGTAAATCCTTTTTCAGCATGCCGCAACTTTCCTGTTTGTTCACGTTGATTAAATTCTGTAGATTCGTGAGAAAATATTTTCCTTTGACTTTTATAAAAAGTATCTTCTTGACGTTTTAAGGTAACAGTAACATAACGAATAAAAATATAGGTAAGATCCATTTCTGTCTTTATATCGTAAACATCTCCTACAATTTAGGCAGACGGTATTGCCAATAACCATGATAAGCACGCTCAATTGGTAAAGACCTCTCTTTTAGCATTTTGGGTAAAATATTGCAAGTCAGGTTTTTATAAGAAATGAATAACTCGTATTCTGTAATCAGTTTTTTAATAATTGCTGATTACTTAGATGTACTGGACTCTGCTTCAAAATAGCTAAAATATTTTTTGATGTACGATCAATAGGAAGATGTTCTCTTTTTGAAACCTAAAATAAATAATAACTTCACATTTCATTCAGACTTTATTAAGTGTGCTGCACTTATTTCGTAAATTCCATCACAGGGAATTATACAAAGAGGTATTTTTTTATTTTCATATGAACTAATCAAATGGATCTTTCTGAATAGTAAATACAAAAAAGTGCAAAAAGATTTTAAGCTTCCTACACTTTTAAAACTATTCAAAATATTATATCTTGTATGTTTCTAAAAATTTTTCTTTACTCCATTCTTTTTCTTCTTTATCTTCTTCATAAGCTCTCATCACAACTATAAACACCGTAGCCATTATAAACACTCTCCCATTCAGTAATACTTTTTACTAACACTTAAAAATGAGAAACTATTCAAAATCAGCATGCCTTTTAAACATGGTTTCTGAAGTCTCCCCCAGTTCATCCATTAAGTTTAAAACCATTCCATCAAAGGTCAAAAAAGCCAATTGTTCAAACGCAGACCCCATTGGTTGAGCAAAAGAGGCTGTTTCTCGATCATTTTCTTCTTTCGTAGTACCTGGTAAAACAAGTACTACGTCAGCTAATTGACCAATCGTTGACTCTTTTTTCATCGTGACCAAGGCTAAATCAATACCACTTTGTTTCGCTTTTTCTGCCAAGCTTTTCAAACTACCAGTCTCTCCTGATCCAGAACAGATAATTAATAAATCTCCTGGTTTGGAGTGAGGAGAACTGATCTCTCCAACAATACTAACTGAAAAGCCAATATGCATTAATCGATTGGCAAACGCTCGAATCGCAATTCCTGAGCGACCTGCACCATTCAAAAAAATATGATTTGCTTGTTTAATTTGTTCAACAAAATGAGCAATCTCATTTGTATCTATCCTTTGTGCATTTTGAGTGAGTTCAGCTAAAATATCTAGTGTGTAGTTTTTCATAGGGTTCTCGTCTCCTTTAGGCAATCGTTCTTCCACCATCCATTAGAATGGTTTGTCCTTGAATATAGGAATTAGCTGGATCTGCTAAAAATATTGCTAAATTGGCAACATCTTCAATGGTTCCAAAACGTCGAACTGGAATTTTATTGATAACTGCATCTAAACTTTCTTGGGTTGGATAATTTACGCGCATCATTTCACCTGTATCAATTAGACGAGGAGCGATAGCATTGACATTAACCCCTTTAGGTCCAAGTTCTTTTGCTAATCCACGTATTAACCCTTCCCCACCAGCCTTAGACGCTGGGTATGATACACCACCGCCAGTTCCACTTAAAGCTGATCCTGAACTGATATAAACAATTGAACCCTGATTATCTAAAAAGTCATTATAAAATGCTTTTACTGTATTAAATAGCCCAGTTAAATTGATGCTTAATGTTTTGTTCCATTCTTCGAAAGAAATATCATTTACTTTGTTTGCAAAAGCTACTCCAGCATTTAAGACAAGAAAATCAATACGGCCAAATTCTTTGAACACTTTTTCGCGAGCTTCTGTCAAAGCAGCTGGATCTGAAACATCCGCTTGAACAAATAACGATTTTACATATTTATTTGTAATTTCTTCTGCTGTTTTTGTTCCTGTTTCTGGATTATAATCCACGATTACTGTATTTGCTCCGGCTGCTGCAAACTTTTCTGCAATTCCTTTACCTATTCCATGTGCTGCCCCAGTTACTAATGCGACTTTCCCTTCAAAGTTTCCCATTACGGATTCTCCTCTTTCCATTGATTTAGTTTTGATGCTGATTCTCACTAATTAACTAGTGAGAATCACATCTTTATTTTCACTTGACTGCTTCTTTTAATAATTGATATTGTGCTTGTTTATCACCTGAGAATAATGCTCCGCCAACAACAATCAGTTCTGCTCCGGCTTTCACACACTTTTCTGCAATTTCTTTATTGACTCCACCATCTACTTCAATGTCAATTTTGCGATGCCCAATAAGTTGTTTCGTATTACGGATTTTTTCTAAACTTTTTGGGATGAAAGATTGACCTGGTTGACCTGGATTAATCGTCATAATCAAAATATAGTCAATGTCATCCAGTAAATATTCCAACACGACTTCTGAGGTTCCCGGATTAATTACAACACCTGCTTTACGTCCAGCTTGACGAATTTTTTGCAAAATAGAATGGATATGTGGTGTTGATTCATAGTGCACAGAAATCATTTCTGCTCCCGTTGCAAGAACATCATCAATATGATCTTTCGGATGTTTGACCATCATATGAACATCAAAAATCATTGTAGAATTTTTTTTCATTTCGGCAATCTGATTGGGACCAAATGCAATATTAGAAACGAAATTTCCGTCCATTAAATCCACATGTAAAATTTGTGTATTTTCTTCCTCTAAAAAATTGATATCATCTTGAAGGTGCATAATATCTGCACCAAAAATTGAAGGTAAGATTTGTGCCATTTTTATTTCCGCCTCTTTCTTTTTTACTAATTATTCTTAAAAAATAGTTGAAAGCCAGTAAGTAAGGATACTCCATGGACCTGTTAACACAAAGTCTGTTCCTTGCCCTTTCAGACCAACTCCAGCACCATTTAACATCTCTGTTGCACCTGGTGCTACATAACCACCTAAGTACATGACAATTACACAGAAAAGAACAGTTGTTAGTATTGAGCGCAACAGATTTCCTTTGCTTGCCATAACCGTCATCACAGACATGTAGATTACAGACATTAAAATACCAATTGGGAATGTTTTAACTCCCGGTAACGCTAACGCACAAAGCATCACCAACGGAATAGAGATAACTGTTGTTGTCGTCGTCGTTGGATCGCCTAGTCCTAAAGCTACATCCATCCCAATATTCAAATCTGCGTCTTCGCCCATTTGTTTGGTCATGAAATCTTTCGCTGCTTTACCAATTGGTGATAGCCCATCCATTAATACGCCTACTACACGTGGCATTAAGACCATTACACCGGCAACCCCCATCCCCATAGGAATAATTGTAGTAATATCTTGTCTTGTTAACAAACCTAAAAGCACCCCAACAATCGTTCCAATGATTACAGGTTCACCTAATACACCAATTCGTTTATTTACACGTTCCAAGCTAATATCTAATTTGTTTAGCCCTGGAATGAAGTCAATCAATTTGTTCATCGCCCAAGCAGCAATTAGTGTCCAGCCTGTATGAATAATCGTGGTACAAGTCGTTCCTTCTAAGCCATAGTATTCTTGCCACATAGGTGCAACCCAATCTCCGACAAACAAAGCAAGAACAGATAAAATAACGGTTACAGCCAAACCGATAAAGAAATTATCAAAAATGAAGTAAGCCAGTGCACCTGGTACTAGAAAATGCATGTAATTCCAGATATCAACATTCAATGTTTTTGTTAGTTTCAAACGTACTAAAATCAAATTAAGTACAAGACCAATTGGAATAGCTAAACCAGCGAATGGTGCCATCCAAGAAGCCGCTCCTACTGCTGGCCAGCCAATATCTGCAATTGTGAAGCCAGTTCCCATTTCTGAATAATAATCGACTGCTGGTGACAATGAATCATTCAACAAGCCAACAACTAATGTCAAACCGATAAAACCTACTCCAACCGTTAACCCAGCTTTGATTGCATCCCCCAATTTCATTCGGAAAACTAACCCTAAAATAGTAATAATAATTGGTAAAATTGCTGAAGCACCCATGCCAGTGATGGTCTGTACAATATTAACTAGTGTATCCATTCTTTTTTCTCCTTTATAGTGAAATACAAGACTGTTGGGACATCTAATCACCGATTCATTTCTCAATTAAACATCGACACTTTTTTTATGATTATGGTAAAATGAACTCAGCTTTACTTTTGTATGCCGTTCCGCTTTGTTTTCGAGGCAAAAGCGGAACGTTTTTTATGCGTTTTGAATTTCTTTTAGTTTCTCTAATAACGTATGTTTAAGCTTGTCTTCATTAATTCCAGTAACAAATCCCATGATACTCATCAACGGTACATCTAAATTTCCTTTGAAATTATTCGTAGTCAACACGATATCTGCATTTTTGCTCATTGATGGTAATTCTGTCATGCTACATTTGTTCAAACTAATGTGAATCCCATGTTCTTTACATAATGCTTTGACTTCATCTGCTGCTATGGTGGATGTGGCAACTCCACTTCCACAAGCTACTAAAATATTTACTTTCTTCATCTCTTTTTCCTCCTAAAATTTATTTTTCAACAGCAATTGCTGAAATTTCCTTCATCACTTCTTCCGATGTTTTTGCAGCCTTTATTCTATTTACAAATGTTTCTTGTTGAATCACACCTATGACCTGTTTCAAAATTTGAAGGTGTTGCGTGCCATCGCTTAAACCTAAAACAAAAAATACAGCAACATCAATTTCTTCCTCTGCATCTTCCATTTTCTTCATTTTAATGGGTTGTTGGAGTGTAACCACTGAGATAAATGATTGCTTAATGTATTCTGGATTCCCGTGAGGAATGGCAACTGTGTGTGTGCCCAAATCTAGACCAGTTGGATAATTTTCTTCTCTTTCAACAATAAAGTCATAAAATCCTTCATTGATGTAGCCTCTTTCTTGGAAGATTTCTGATAACTGTCTAAATAAGTCGTTTCTATTCGAAATATCTAAGTTGAGAAGAATTAATTCTTCTTTGACATATTCTTTTAACATGAATAACGCTCCTTTTCATTTTTTAGTGAGTGGCTAACTCCTTGACTAAAGAATAAACGCTTTCAAAGCAAATAGCTATTTCCTTTTTTCACAAAGAATGTAACTATTTAAGAACCAATTGTGATGAACGAAAAAGAAGCAAGGAAATTAAGCATTCCTTGCTTCTTTTTCAGAGAACCGCTAATAATTAAATAAAAAATGTCCTAAGAATTTTTATCATTAGTTGAAAAATTTCGTATTGCTTTACTTATTTCATTTACATCTTCTAACTTAACTAATTCTTCAATGAATTCGGCATCATTTGCCATTCGATTGATATGATATAAAATTGGTAGGTGACTGGTTTTATCTGGCGTTGTTAATAAGGCAACTACATGGATTTTTTTCCCATGATAAGTAATCCCTTGTTTTAAAACGGTAATAAACACACCCAACTTCTGATCAACAATCGCTGGATCAAGATGGGGTAGTAGAATACGCTGTCGTAACATAATATAGGAAGGTTGATCAAGGTATTCTTGCAGCAAAAGCTCATTATAGTCTGAGGAAATAATTTTTTGATTAACCAATGCCTGACTGGATTGATTAAGAATACTTTTCCACGAAAGCCGCTCTTCTACTAATACAATATTCTCATTTTTAATCATTTGCAGAAGATCACCCTTAGAACTGTTTTCAGTAATAGTATTTGATTTCTGTTCACTCAGTAATAACGAATCTAAATCCTCTTTCAATTTTGTTTCCAGCTTTTCATCCAACGAAACATACTGTTTCAAAACACTTATTATATCTGTCGCTCGAATACTGTCAAAATCTAAATGGAAGATATCCTTAATGACATCCTGACGTAGTTTCAATTGATCACTGTTAGTCAGAATTTCATTCATTACATAAACTTTTTTTTCTGACTTAACTGGCACAGTGGAAAACACGATATCATGAGGCAGCATAAATTTCTTGTACTCACGTATTGAGTTTGTTGGATAAAAAAGAAATTCTGGGAAAATTTCCTTTAATTTTTGCTCAATCAATTTTGACATAGAAATGCCATTCGGACACAAAATCACCGCCTTAATTATTTTCTCTTCCAAATCATTGTGATCATTACTAATCAAATGTCCACCCACAAATAGCGTAATATAGGCAATTTCTTCATCTGAAATCTCAGTTTGGAAAAATCTTTCCAACGGGGAAATAGATTGACATACAAAATTGTGTAATACATTGTATTCTGATCGAATTTTATCATACAGAACATTTCCTGTTGAAAGATCATACTTAATTCGATAATATGCTGGCTTAAAATGGTTTAATAACTTTATCAGTAAATCTTTTTTATCAGACAACACCAACAATGTGTTCACTTCAAACTCTGTTAGAAACTCCCAAAGTGAATTGGCTAATAGAGGTAAATCTTTTTTCGCGACCATCCCTTTATTACGAACATTTGAACTTAGTAGCTGTAAAGAGATAAAGACTTTTTCATCTTCAGGTAAGTCAGGAAAATCTGTAGTAATATAAGAGAGAGACTGATATTCTTTTGTGTGTTCAATTTCCTCTCTTTCCTGAATACGACTACTGTCGATCATTTGTCCTCGTTCTATTCTTACAAATATTGAGGAAATGAAGTAAAGTAAAGGATAAAAATCTTCATCTGTATATTTCACACCCAAAAATTTTTCAATTTTTAGAACATCATTTTTAACACTATCCAGATATTTTTGAGAACTCTCCAATAGTTGAACAGTGACATTATCACCATAGTTTTTATAAATCTCAATAATCGAATGAAATAAGGCGATCCGTTTATCCCATTCTTCTCCTACTATCACATACCCCTTTTTACGTGAAAATTCTATTTCAAGATGGTATTTCAGCAATAAAGTTTTCGCTTTCTTAATATCTGCTAAAGCAGTATTTTTACTGATTTGAAGTTCAATACAAAAATGGTCTAGGGACAACTCTTCAACCCTAGTTAAAATCATAATCAACAGTAAATGGACTCTGTCTTCTTTCGAAAATATGATATCTTGAACAGACTGATGAATCGTTAAATAATCAGCCGATTCATTCTTTGCATAGTAGTAGCCATTTCTTCTTTCAATCAATGGTAATCGTTTTTCTGATAGTTTTTCATTGATTGCTTCTATACTATAAG
>NZ_JAHLRI010000076.1:0-9328 GCF_018919685.1 Enterococcus sp. S183_ASV_20 | reverse complement strand
GAACACAGAAGTTAAGCTTCTTAGCGCCGATTGTAGTGAAGGGTTTCCCTTTGTGAGAGTAGGACGTCGCCACGCGAATTGTTGTTTTTGGAGGTTTAGCTCAGCTGGGAGAGCACCTGCCTTACAAGCAGGGGGTCAGCGGTTCGATCCCGTTAACCTCCATTTTTTGAGCCGTTAGCTCAGTTGGTAGAGCATCTGACTTTTAATCAGAGGGTCACAGGTTCGAGCCCTGTACGGCTCATATTCATATTTCATTTGCGGGTGTGGCGGAATTGGCAGACGCACTAGATTTAGGATCTAGCGCCGCAAGGCGTGGGGGTTCAAGTCCCTTCACCCGCATATTTAGCCGGCTTAGCTCAGTTGGTAGAGCATCTGATTTGTAATCAGAGGGTCGAGGGTTCAAGTCCTTTAGCCGGCACCATTTTGCGGAAATAGCTCAGTGGTAGAGCACCACCTTGCCAAGGTGGGGGTCGCGGGTTCGAACCCCGTTTTCCGCTTAGCCAATTCATTACGCCGGGGTGGCGGAACTGGCAGACGCACAGGACTTAAAATCCTGCGGTGAGTGATCACCGTACCGGTTCGATTCCGGTCCTCGGCATTGTTTTATATTTAGCACCCATAGCTCAACTGGATAGAGTGTTTGACTACGAATCAAAAGGTTAGGGGTTCGACTCCCTTTGGGTGCATAGTTGAGTGATTGACTAAGTTTTAAAAAGGTGCACGTGAGTTTCTTTTTAATTCGATAGTCTTTTTTTATTACTTTAACTTCATAGCCCGGGAAGTAGCTCAGCTTGGTAGAGCACTTGGTTTGGGACCAAGGGGTCGCAGGTTCGAATCCTGTCTTCCCGATTGTGAAAAACAGTACTGATCATCAGTACTGTTTTTTTGTTTTGTTTAAAATTTAAGTATCGAAGTAGGTGTATTTTTTTGTGATGTGTAGTTCTTATCGAAATTGCGACTAAAAATACAGGAATAAAGGACATTGAGAATATATTCGATGGCTAGTTGAGAGGAAAAGGTCGAGACTTTGAAATCTGCATGTTCAACGTTAGGAATGGGCAAAATCACTGTGGCGTATTTAGCTAATTGGCTGTTCAAGTCTGAAGTAATGGCAATAATCGGGGTGCCTCCTTCTGCAAAAATCCGTGCTTCATTTACGATTTCTGCAGTGTTACCACTGTAAGAGACGAGGATGGCTACGTCATTTTTGGTGGCATTGATGGCTAAATAAAATTGTTCAGCTTGATAAGGGATTAAATGGATAAATAGCTGAATGCGTAATAACTTTGTTTGAAAATCCGTTAAGCGAATGTAGGAGTTACTGACACCCACTGCTAAAATATTTTCAGCGGTTAAAAGTAAATCAATGCTTTTATTTAACATGGCCTCGGTTAATAACTGTTGAGTGGATTGAACGGTTTCAGTCGTTAACTGCGCAATTTTCTTGGCAATTAGTAAATCAGAATCTTGCGCTAAAAAAGGCATATTCGCATCAACATTCCGGATTGCTTGGTAGTGAATTTCTAAGTCGCGGGACAAGCGGATTTTAAATTCTTTGAAACCGCTAGTTTCTGTTTTTTTACACAAACGAACAATCGTGGAAGTTGAAGAGTTGGTGGCTTCTGCTAGTTCATAAATCGACATATGCAGGACTCGTTCAGTATGAGATAAAATAAAATCAATAATTAGCCCTTCGTTATATGTATAGCGTTCTTTTTGTTCTAAACATTCGATTAGATTCAATGGGTTCACCTCTCTGTGGTACTTTGTTTCGCTTTCAGTATACCTTAAGCGTATGAATTATGAAACATAGTTACAGAATCAGTTAGTTGTATTTACATAAGAAAGCGGTTTCTTTATGATGAGGATATCACAAAGGATTAAGGAGAGAAGTGAAATGGATAAGTTAACAAACTGGGTGGAGCAAGCCGTAGTGCCTAAAGTTTCAAGGATTACAAGTTTACGTTATTTTCAAGCCTTAAGAAATGGTTTTTTTGCAATTATGCCGTTAACAATTATTGGGTCGATTTTTATGTTGATTACAGATTTTCCAGTAGCAGGGTATGGCGATTTTATGGCTGGAATTTTCGGTGCAGGTTGGGCGGATATGATTTCACCAGCTTATCGAGCGACTTTCAACATGATGGGAATTATTTTTGCTGGGACGATGTCCTATAAATTGGCGGAAAGTTACGAAATGGATCGTTTAACTTCATTAATTTTAGGAATTGTTGCTTACGTAGTCGTTTTACCGAAAACGGTGATCACAGAATCAGGCGAAGTTGTGACGAAAGTTTTATCGTTTGATTGGTTAGGAACGCAAGGGGTGATTACGGCCATTATTATGTCAATTCTTTCGGTTGAATTGACTCGTTTCTGTATTAAGAAAAAATTAGTCATCAAAATGCCTGAAAGCGTGCCTTCTATGGTGAGCCAAGCTTTTAGTGCATTGATTCCTGGGATTTTTGTGGTAGCGGTGGCTTTATTGATTAATGGGATTGGGCTTTCGTTTGCGGATTCCTTCCCGCAATTAATTTATGCGGTGATTCAAGCGCCACTGCAAGGTTTAATCGGAACCCCTTTTGCAATTATTATTGTGGCTGGCTTAAATGGACTGTTCTGGTGGTTTGGAATTCATCCAACTGTCATCAATTCCATGCTATATCCTATTTTGTATGCGAATGCAGACAAAAACCAAAGCTTAGCGGAATTAGGACAATTAACTGCTCAAAGTGGCAACTTTGGCACGGTCCAAATGCTCGATCAATTTGCCACAATTGGAGGCGCTGGTTGCACGATTGGCTTGGCTATTGCAATGGCCATCGTCGGACATTCATCTAGAATGAAAGCCATGTCGAAAATTTCGTTTGTTCCAGCATTTTTCAACATTAATGAACCCTTGATTTTTGGACTCCCAGTTATTTTTAACCCTTTATTATTGATTCCGATTGCGGTCGCGCCGATTGTATCGGTCTTGATTGCCTTTCTGTCAATGAAAATTGGGTTCATGCCAATGTTTACAAACATTCAAGCACCATGGGCTACGCCCTTTCTGTTTTCGGGCTTTTTAGTGGGAAAATGGCAAGGTGCAGTGACGCAAGTTTTAGCTGTTGCGGCTAGTGTCGTTATTTATTATCCATTTGTAAAAGCCTTAGATCGACAATATCAAAAAGAAGAAGCCCATGAAGTACCAGAAACATTGTAGAGAAAGAGGAGTGAAGGAAATGCATGTTGAGAATGATGAAAATATTTGCTGTGAAGTGGAAAAAGGAATAGAAAAAATGTATCATCCGATGGTGCCCGAGTTGGTTCAAACCTCTTCCTTTTATTTTCCAACTTACGAAGAATTTATGGCAGCGAGTATAGATGAAAAAAATAATTATGTTTACACACGTGGCACCAACCCCACAACAGAAATTTTAGAGAAAAAAATTGCTCGTTTGGAACGTGGAGAAAAATGTAAAGTTTTTGCCTCAGGAATGGGCGCTATTTCGGCAACGCTGTTTACGTTGCTCCAACAAGGCGATCATGTTTTAATGGTCAACACAATTTATGGAGAATCTGTTTCGTTTGTGCAATATTTAGAGAAATTTGGCGTATCCTTGACCAAAGTAGACGTTGCAGAAACAGAAGAACTTTTTCAATTTGTTCAGGAAAACACCAAAGTCATTTACTTTGAAAGTCCGTCCTCACAAAAGTTTGAACTGCTAGATTTAGAAAAAATAACTGCGTTAGCACAAAAAATCGGCGCATACACTGTCATTGATAACACGTGGGCGTCACCGTTATTTCAGCATCCTTTATGCCATAATGTGGACCTGGTGATTCATTCTTGTTCCAAATATATTGGTGGTCATTCGGATATTGTAGCAGGGGCTGTCATTGGCAAAGCAGCGCTTGTAGATCAAATTTTTGAACATGGTCATCAAGCATTAGGCGCAGTCAATAGTCCCTTCAATTCTTGGTTAGCGTTACGAGGTATTCGTACCATGCCTGTTCGGTTGGCGCATCAGTCTCAAGCCATCCAAACGGTGCTGTCGGCTTTGCAAAAGGATCCGCGAATCAGTCGATTATATCATCCTTTTGTAGGAAATCAACAACAACAAGCGTTAGCAGAAAAATATTTAACAGGTTATGGCTCATTGTTTGCGATTGATTTAAAAGATACCGATTTTGAACGTTTGAAAACATTTGTGAATGCATTGACGCTGGTCACAATTGGGGTCAGTTGGGGTGGCTTTGAAAGTTTGGCCTTGCCTGTATTCAAAGGCAATAACTTAGCGGCTGTTCAGAAAAGAGGTTTGTCGCCAGCGCACATTCGCATGTACGTTGGTTTGGAAGAGCCAACATCTATTATCGAAGATATTCAACAAGCCTTGGATCAAGCCTATGGCGAAGAATCGTTTTTGTGAGACATTAAGATAATCAGCTGAACAAAAGCAACTCCTTCGGAATTCGCAAGGATAAAACTGTGACGAGCCTTTGGCGAGAAAACAATAAGCCGAAATTCTTGGAGCTAAACACTTTTGTCTCAGCCTCTGTGATTCAATAACATATTTTCATTTTTAGGAGGGGAACTTAAGTCAGTTTGAATGAGGTTGCTCCTCCTGTTTTGCATTTTTTTATTAAAGTCAAAGCGTTCCTCTTTATTTAATAGGCAAAGTTCGATATAATAATGGTCAATATTAGTCAAGAGAGAAGAAGGATGGAAGACTATGAGTAATCAAAATACGTCAGATTTAATCGAGGCTTATTTAAAAAAGATTTTAGAAGAAAGTAATAAAATTGAAATCCGTCGGGCGGAAATGGCTAATTTATTTAATTGCGTTCCTTCACAAATTAACTATGTAATTAATACACGTTTTACCATCCAACGAGGCTACGCAGTTGAAAGTAAACGTGGTGGAGGCGGCTATATTCGCATTGTCAAAGTACAAATTTCAGATAACGATCAATTACTAAAACAAATGGATCAATTGATTGGCGCAACCTTAACAGAAAAAGATGCGCTAACATTTATTCAAACATTGTATGAAGAAGAAGTGATTACGAAAAAGGAAGGCAATTTAATGCTAGCTGCTTTAAGTAAAAGCACATTGAATGGTCTGGGGAATCACGAAGATTTTCTAAGAGCTCAAATAATGCGTTCATTTTTAGAGCGCTTGAGCTATGAGGAGGAATAACTATGGATGAACTATTTACAGAAAGTGCGAAAGCCGTACTGGCGATTGCCCAAGAAGAAGCGAAGTATTTTCGTCATCAATCCGTCGGTTCTGAGCATTTATTATTAGCACTCGTTTTAGAACCAAATGGGATTGCCGGAAAAACATTACGACAATTGAATACTGACACAGAAGACATCCGTGAAGAAATTGAGCATTTAAGTGGCTATGGCACCATGCAAAGTCCAATGGGGAATAACAACTTATACTTACCTTATTCACCAAGAGCCAAACAAATCTTTGCCTATGCGGGAGATGAAGCGAAGCGCTTAGGGGCTCAAAAGATTGGTACCGAGCATTTATTATTAGGCTTGTTAAGAGACGAAGAAATTTTAGCGTCTAGAATTTTAGTGAATTTAGGATTAAGCTTATCCAAAATGCGTCAATTATTATTGAAAAAAATGGGCGTTTCCGAACCCAATAGTGCACAACGTCGTCGGAATGGTCAAAGTAAAAATGCGCCACAAGGGACGCCAACATTGGATTCTTTAGCGAGGGATTTAACCAAATTAGCACGAGAACAAAGCTTGGATCCAGTAGTTGGTCGCGGTACCGAAGTCCGTCGTTTGATTCAAATTTTGAGTCGTCGTACCAAAAACAATCCTGTCCTAGTCGGTGAACCGGGTGTTGGGAAAACAGCGATAGCAGAAGGCTTAGCCCAGAAAATTGTCAACCGGGAAGTCCCTGAAGATATGCAAGGCAAACGTTTAATGATGCTAGACATGGGTGCCTTGGTTGCTGGAACCAAATATCGAGGTGAGTTCGAAGATCGCTTGAAAAAAGTTGTCGATGAAATTTATCAAGATGGACAAGTCATTTTATTTATTGACGAATTGCATACCTTGATCGGTGCTGGCGGTGCAGAAGGGGCGATCGATGCTTCAAATATTTTAAAACCTGCTTTAGCACGTGGCGAGTTGCAAACAATTGGTGCGACAACTCTGGATGAATACCAAAAATATATTGAAAAAGATGCCGCTTTGGAACGTCGTTTTGCCCGTATTCAAGTAGCAGAACCAACGCCAGAAGAAGCAGAAGAAATTCTAAAAGGCTTGCGTTCACGCTATGAAAAACATCATGGCGTAGAAATTACAGATGAAGCTCTACATGCAGCGGTTCACTTATCGATTCGCTATTTAAATGACCGCCAATTACCAGATAAAGCAATTGATTTAATGGACGAATCTGCAGCAAAAGTTCGTTTAGATAAGGCAGATCAACCTTCAGAAATTAATGAATTGCGTACCGAAATTTCTCAATTAATTACGGAAAAAGAAGAGGCCATTCAAAATCAATCATTTGAAAGTGCTGCTCGGATTCGTCAAAAAGAAAAACAAGTGATGGAAAAACTAGAAGAATTGATTGCAGTGAAAGAAAAAAGTCTGTCTGGTTACAGTACGCAAGTAACAGAAGAAGACGTGGCTGGAGTCGTTTCACAATGGACAGGCGTTCCTTTGCAGCAGCTAGAGAAGAAAGAAAGCGAACGATTGATGGAATTAGAAACCATTTTACATCAACGGGTCGTTGGCCAAAATGAAGCAGTTGAAGCTGTTTCACGCGCTATCCGTCGTGCGCGTAGTGGCTTGAAAGACCCAGCAAGACCGATTGGTTCCTTCATGTTCTTAGGACCAACAGGGGTTGGGAAAACAGAACTTGCCAAAGCCTTAGCCGAAGCGATGTTTGGCAGCGAAGAAGCCTTGATTCGCGTGGACATGTCTGAGTTTATGGAAAAATACAGTACTAGCCGTTTAATCGGTTCTCCTCCAGGTTATGTCGGCTACGAAGAAGGCGGCCAACTAACTGAAAAAATTCGTCAACGTCCTTATTCCGTTATTTTGCTAGATGAAGTAGAAAAAGCCCATCCAGATGTCTTTAATATTTTATTACAAGTCTTAGATGATGGCCATTTAACGGATGCCAAAGGACGAAAAGTCGATTTTCGTAACACGATTTTAATCATGACCTCCAACTTAGGAGCAACAGCGATTCGTGAAGAAAAACATGTTGGCTTCAATGTGAAAGACATTTCTAAAAATCATGAATTAATGCAAAAACGAATCATGGAAGAATTGAAAAAAGCCTTCCGTCCAGAATTCTTAAACCGAATTGATGAAACGGTTGTCTTCCATTCCTTGAAACAAGAGGAAATTCATGAAATCGTAAAAATTATGAGTCAATCTGTCGTGAAACGGATGGCCGAACAAGAGGTTAAAGTGAAAATCACACCAGCTGCAATTGAAGTTATTGGTAAAGTCGGGTTTGATCCAGAATATGGCGCACGTCCAATTCGTCGGGCCTTGCAAAAAGAAGTGGAAGATCGTTTAAGTGAAGCCCTTCTTTCTGGTCAAATTCAGTTAGGGGATAAAGTAACTTTAGGCGCTAGCAAAGGCAAAATCACGTTAAATGTGCGGGCACCAAAAGCACCAAAAACAGAAGCGAAAGAATTACAAACTGTATAGATGAGATGCAAAGTCTGGTACAAAAACCATTTAGGGTTTTTGTACCAGACTTTTCTATTTTCCAGTGGCGATTTCTTTTTGAGAATTGCCAGATTGATTTTTCTGTGCTACGTTAATAAGGAGGGGTGATGGAATGGAACAATCTTTTTTTCGAGAATTACTACATTATCAACGTCCAAAGGATAATCCTTTTCGACTAGTGTTTGCTGGCTTGGTTATGTTCAGCATTCTTTTTTTGGGCTATATCAATCATCAATTATTGATTTCAAGCTTTGGCTCGTTAGGTATTTTTACTTTTTTATATTATCAGCCGCTACCATTAAAACAGTTAATGACTCGTTTATCTGTGGTCGGTAGTTACCTTTTTTTAGGAAATTTGTTAGGCATGTTATCGACCCATATTGCATGGCTCATTCCAATTGTTGTTGCCCTGGTCGGTTTTGGTGGCCGCTTTTTCTTTGAAGTCTACGATATTTCAAAACCGGGGGCCTTCTTTGGTGTGATGGTGACAGCGATGGGTGCCAGTACGAGCATTCCACTAGCAAAAATTCCGTTCATGAGTGGCTGTATGTTATTAGGCATTGGCTTTTCCATTTTGTTTGCACTAGTGTTGCATTTTACAGAGAAGGAAATCAGTGCCCCGCTAGCTAAGCGATCATTACGGGAACGAATTTATCGGCATCCAGAAGCACCATTAGATAGCATATATTATAGCTTTGTTTTATTTTTTGCTGTATATATCAGCGAAAGTTTACATTTACAAAATCCGTATTGGTTAGTCGTTTCCTGTGCATCCATTCTACAAGGAGACAATTTACGTGCGATTAAGCAGCGAAATATTCAGCGAATTTTTGGCACAACGATTGGATTGGTTATTTCCGCTTTTCTGCTTAATTTAGCTTTGACAACTTTTGAATCGATTGTCGTGATTACAATCTTATTTGTGACCGTTGAGTATTTTATTCGTCGTAATTATGGATTGGCGCAATTTTTCACAACGCCTATGGCTCTGATGCTTTCATTGCTCGTTCGTCAGCAGTACGTGATAACGTTGATTCAATTCCGCTTTTTGGGGATTGTTTTAGGCAGCTTGTTAGGCTTAGCGGCAGCGTGGTTATTCACCGTTGTAGTAACGTTTTATGAACGAAAATACCACTTGAACGAGTGACCAAAGAACAGATGACCAGTAATTAAAAAAAAGAGCATTTGGTAGGTAAGCGGATGACGCTTTTCTACCAAAATTTTTTCGGAAACATTGTGAAAAATGTACGTTTAATACAGATAGGCTCTTTTAAAGTTTGTGAACGTATGATACTATTAAACGGTCATAAAGAAGGAGGCTATATTTATGATTGAACTGATTGCAACTGCAGAATCTGTTGAGCAGGCTGTAGAATTACTCGCAACAGGTGTGGATACATTATATATTGGAGAAGAAACATTCGGGTTGCGTTTGCCCGTATCTTTTACACGAGATGAACAACGCGAGATTGTGAAACGTGCACATGAAATGGGCAAACAAGTGCTAGTTGCAGTAAATGGCATTATGCACCCTGAAAAAATGAAATTAGTCCCAGAGTATCTGACATTTTTAAAAGAAATCAACGTCGATAAAATTACTTTGGGTGATCCAGGTATTGTGTTTAT
>NZ_JAHLRI010000075.1:0-9386 GCF_018919685.1 Enterococcus sp. S183_ASV_20 | reverse complement strand
ACAGCGTAAAGAAAGTCTTGATATAACTGATAGCCTACACGCAAAGCAGGGCTCCCTTTCAGTAAGCGATCCACAATATCGGTCTCTGTTAAATGAGCTTTGAAGCCAGGTCGCCAAAGGCGTCGAGTATAATCAAGCTTGCGTTCATCTTTTTGAAGAAGTTTCCAGTATCTTTTTAATTGCTTACCTAATTGATAGTGTTTTTGTTCTTTGCTTTTTAATAGTTGGTTCGTTTCTTTGATTCGATGATTGCGAAAGGTACGACCAATATGTTGGACGATGTGAAACCGGTCAATAATCAGCTGTGCTTTTGGAAACAGCTTTTTAACGAGCGATACATAAGGAGCGTACATATCAATCACGATCCATTCGACCGCTTCACGAATTTCTCGTGAAAAATGACTAAAATAACGTTTTAAAAAAGGCAGTTGTCGGTTCTCGACAATGTCCAATAAGCGCTGTGTTTGTCCATCCATCATGATGAAACTCATAGCACCTGAAACACCCCGAACTGATTTGAATTCATCAAAACAAAGTACCTTAGGTAACGGTGTCCGAAAAGGATTCAACGGACGATAAAATCGCTTCATAATACGGTAAACAGAAGAGACCGATAGATTTTTCTGAGCGGCGATCTCTGTCATTGAGGTATTTTTTTTCAGACGAGTCACGACAGACCAGCGGACTTTCTCACTGATGAAACAATGTTTTTTCGCAACAGAAGTATCTGCGACAAAGGTCCGCTGACAAGCTTTGCATTTGAAGCGTTGCTTTTTCAATTCGAGGTAGGTACGGTATTCAGAAACATCGTTCATTAACAACCGGACGGTTGTTGTACCCCAACGCACAATATCTGAAGCAATCTGGTGTTTACAGTGGATGCATTCTTGGGCTGTATAAATCAAGTTTCCACGATAAATATGACAGATTTGCCCTTTGTATTTTTCTTTTGTGAGACAATTTTCGTTAAAAGTAACTGATAAGTCTAGAATATCTAATGTTTCTTTGATAAGGTGAGTGTAAGACATCTTGATTCCTCCTTTTGGGTTGGTTCGCCAAATTAATTCTAAAGGATTTCAAGGTGTCTTTTCTATATGTTTTGGAAAATAAAAAAGATGCTGGTGTCATCCACCAACATCAAAAAGTATAGAGCCTTTCTTTCACTCGATGATTCAAGAAGGTTCTGCCAATATGTTGGACGATGTGGAAACGGTCGATGATCAACTGAGCATTCGGGAAAAGCTTTTTCACCAATGAAACATAAGGCGCATACATATCAATAACAATCCATTGAACGGCTTCACGAGTCGCTAATGAAAACCGAGAAAATAGCGTTCTAAATAAGGCAAGCGTCGATTTTCGACAATATCCAATAATGCATGGCTTTGTCCGTCCATCATGATAAAACTCATTGCACTGGTCACATGTCGAACCGATTTGAATTCATCAAAGCATAAGACCTTTGGCAAAGTCTGTTTGAAAGGATTCAATGGGCGGTAAAATCTCTTCATGACACGATAGACCGAAGAAGTGGAGATATTTTTCTGACGGGCGATTTCCGTCATGGAAGTATTCTCTTTTAAGCGAGCAATAACAGACCAACGAACTTTTTGACTAATGAAACAGTATTTTTCAGCGACAGAGGTATCCGCTACGAATGTTCTTTGGCAAGACTTACATTTAAATCGTTGTTTCTTCAACTCCAGATAAGTGCGATACTCATATATTCTTTTTCAATCAGCCAATCTTCATCAAAAAATAAATGTTTATCTGTTAATCCGAGTAATTTTCTAGTATGATTATCCATAGAGCGACTCCTTTGATAGGGTGATGTTTTGGTCGACTAAATTTTACCAAAAGTGAGTCTCTTTTTGAGTTGAAACGAAGAAAAAGTGTTGTTGGAAAATCGCCTTCGATTTTCCAACAACACAAAATATTATAGAACCCTTTATTCTAAAGGATTTCAAGGTGTCTGTTTGCATTTATTAAAAAAAAGAAAAAGTATTGGCAACAGAAGGCGTCACCAACACTAGATATTATAGAGCCATAATATGCTGTATAATATCTAGTGTATAGGCTTAAGTGGAGGTATATATGAAAATATTAACTGTTGAAGATGATAATATGATAAGAGAGGGAATAAGTGAATATCTTTCAGAATTTGGATATACTGTTATTCAAGCTAAAGATGGAAGAGAAGCCTTGTCAAAATTTAATAGCGATATAAATTTGGTTATCTTAGACATTCAGATACCTTTTATAAATGGTTTAGAAGTGTTGAAAGAAATTAGAAAGAAAAGCAATTTACCAATTCTAATCTTGACTGCATTTAGTGATGAAGAATATAAAATTGATGCATTTACTAATTTAGTAGACGGATATGTAGAAAAGCCATTTTCATTGCCGGTCTTAAAAGCTAGAATAGATTCTTTAATTAAGAAGAATTATGGACATTTAGAGAAGTTTGAATATAAGGATCTATCGGTTAATTTTAATAGCTATACAGCTAAAATAAATGGTGAAGAAATAGATGTAAATGCAAAAGAACTAGAAGTATTAAAATGTTTATTGGATAATAATGGACAAGTGTTAACAAGAATGCAAATTATTGATTATGTATGGAAAGATAGCGAAGAAACTCCTTATGATCGAGTAATAGATGTATATATAAAAGAACTTAGAAAAAAATTACAATTAGACTGTATAACTACTATAAGAAATGTAGGATATAAATTGGAGAGAAAATGAAAAAATTAAAGATATTTCCAAAAATGTTCATACAAATATTTTCTGTTCTTGGAATAATAATTATATTAGTTCATTCATTAGTTTTTTTTATCTTTCCTAAAACATATTTGGAGACGAGAAAAGAAAAGATTCATAATATGGCAAATGAAATTTCTAGTAATATGAATGGAAAAGAAATAAAATATATAGAACAAACTTTGGAGTTTTATTCCAAGAGTAGTGAAATAAAAGTATTCATAAAAGAAAAAAATAATAAGAATGAAATACAAATCAAAGATAATATAAATGTTAATTTAGAAAGTGATAGTAATTCTTTGATAATTGAAGAAAAAGAAATAAAGCTTAATGATGGTAAAAAAACAAATCTACAATTTGTTTCTACAGCTGATATGCAAAAAGATGCGAAAGATTTAAGCCTTAAATTTTTACCATATTCTTTATTAATATCAATTTTATTTTCTGCTATTATTTCTTTAATTTATGCAAAATCAATAAAAAATAATATACAAGAAATAAAAATTGTTACTGATAAAATGATGAAACTTGATAAAAAAATGAGTTTAAAAGTTAGCTCTAATGATGAAGTTGGAGAATTAAAACAACAAATTAATGATTTGTATTCTACTTTATTAAGAACAATTGACGATTTGGAATTTAAAAATAAAGAAATTTTAAAATTAGAAAAGTTAAAATATGACTTTTTTAAAGGTGCATCCCATGAACTTAAAACCCCTCTTGCTAGTCTTAAAATAATACTGGAAAACATGAAATACAATATTGGAAAATATAAAGAAAGAGATATTTATATTAATGAATGTATTGAAATCGTTGATAGTTTAACAAAAAATATTTCTCAAATATTATCAGTTCATTCTATAGAAAATTTGAATAATGATGAAGAATATTTGAAAATAAATGATACATTAGAAGACATATTAAAAAAGTATGAAATATTAGCAAATCAAAAGAAAATAACTGTCAATAATTATATATTAGACGAGAATGTTTATATAGGAAAAACAGCTTTAAAGATTATTCTATCTAATTTGATTAGTAATGCGGTAAAATATACTGATGTAAATGGGGTAATTAATATTGGGATAGTTAATGATTGGTTATATATAGAGAATTCATACGGTAACAATAAAATTTCGAATATGGATAAAATATTTGATGTTAAATTTGATTTAAATAAGGAAAATAGTAATGGATTAGGTTTATATATTGTAAGTAATATTCTGAATAATTACAATATAGAATATAAAGTATTGCAGGATGAAGAATTTTTTATCTTTAAAATAAAAATATTTTCTTAATTAAGATATAATTTTGCAATAGTTATTGAAAAATAGAGACTTATTATTAGCCATGGAAGTAAAGACTTTTTTCTTATTGAAAGTGAACAGAAAATAATTGATACAAGAAATCAGGATTTGAACACGCTAATAAAAATATTGTTAGTAAAACTATACGAGGTAGTCTTTTCGGATGCAGAGATTGTTTAAATATTTGATAGAATAGAAACTTAAAAAGTTTAATAAAACTCAATTATATAAGTAGTAGATGAATATGATGGTTATTTAGATTATGGTAGCGTCAAGAATTATGTGTAAATGGAAAATCCATTCTGTTAATTACAGTTAAATCATCGACTCTAATGTATCCTGAATTTCTTTAAATCCCTTGTGAATTCTACCTAAAAATTTTTGGTTATATTGATTAAATTGAGAAATGAAGAATCTCTCTAGAGATTCTTCATTAGGGAATTGTTCTTTTCTTCGAGTATATCGTTTTAGCTGCTTATTAAAGCCTTCAATCAGGTTCGTCGAATAAATTGTTCGTCTGATGGCGTGAGGGAAATTATAAAAGGTTAATAGGGCAGGATTCAAGAGTAAATTGACGACTCTTGGATACTGCTTTTTCCATTTCCTAATCATAAAGTCGATGTGATCCAATGCCTCTTCTTTTGAATTCGCTTGGTAAACCAATTTGAAATCCTCACAAATTTCTTTTCGATCTCGAACACGAACTTTATGAGCGATATTTCTAGATACATGCACACAACATTGTTGAAATTGGGCATTCGGATACACACTATGGATACTTTCTTCAATACCGCTTAATCCGTCTGTCACTACTAATAAAACTTCTTCTAACCCACGTTTTCTAAGATCTTGAAGAACTTCTTTCCAAATATAAGCAGACTCAGTTGGGGCAATAGTAAACCCAAGAACTTCTTTGGTTCCATCCAAACGAATACCAATCGTAATATACACTGCTTCCTTCGAAACAGTCTGTCGCTTCACAGGGATATGCGTCGCATCCATAAATATAACGGAATAATTGGCTTCTAACGTTCTTTCTTTAAAAGCTAAAACATCTTCAGCCACCAATTTACTCATGTTGGAGATTGTTTGTGGCGTATAGTGGTGACCATACATTTTTTCAATTAATTTGGAGATTTCAGCCATAGTAATGCCTTTTTGAAATAATTGGATAATGGTCGTTTCTAATGAATCATTGGTTCGCTTATATGCTGGTAGTGTTTGTTGAGAAAGTTCGCCATTCCGATCTCTAGGAATAGTTAAATTCAACTCGCCATATTCTGTTTTAAATGTACGTGAATAATTCCCGTTACGGGAATTTCCTGAATTGAATCCATTTCAATCATATTTTTCGTAATCTAAAAAAGCAGTTAGCTCTGCTTGTAGAAGTGAATTAATCGCTCGCTCTAAATGATCCTGAAATAATTCATCTAAATCCCCTTTATTGAGTAGTGTTTGCATAATTTCTATAGTAAATTTAGTCATGAGAAAGTCCTCCTATAAAATTTCTGTGTGGTAACTTTAATTTTACAGAATGGACTTTTTTTTCTACCCTAAATTTCTATTTACACAAAATATTTTACGCTATCTTTTATTTTAAAATATGGGATATTATGATAAACTAACTATGGATGATATTTGAAAAAACCATACTGTATGTTTGATTTAATTTTTATTTTTAAGCTCATATCGTAAGAATGGGACTTGTAGTCTCACTTCTTTATGGAGGTGATAATTATGAACGTTGGTTTTATTGGAGCCGGCAAGGTAGGTTGTTCATTCGGGAAGTATTTCCAGGAACATAAAATACAAGTAACAGGATTTTATAGTAAAAGCGAAGACTCGTCATTAGCAGCTTCGAATTTTACATCTAGTAAACAATATTTAAACTTAAGAGAATTAGTAGATGAAAATGATACTATTTTCATTACGACTCCTGATGGTCAAATTCAGGAGGTATGGCAAGAAATTAAAAATTATCAAATCAAAAACAAATTAATCTGCCATTGCAGTGGTGCAATATCTTCAGATATCTTTTCAAATATACAGGACTATGGTGCTTATGGCTATTCTGTCCATCCTATGTTTTCAATATCAGATAAATATAATTCATACAAAAAATTAAAAAAATCTTTTATAACAATTGAAGGCGATGAAAAATATGCAAAGTTTTTATGTGATTTCTTCAAAAAGTTAGGTAATAGTACTGTAATTGTATCTAAGGAGAATAAATCTCTTTATCATGCCGCATCAGTAGTATCTAGTAACCTTGTGCTAGGACTTATTAATACAAGCGTTACATATCTAATTCAATGTGGATTTACTGAAAAAATGGCAATTGAAGCTTTATATCCATTAATTGAATTTAATATTAGAAATATAAAAGAAAAAGGAATTATAGAAAGTTTGACAGGACCAGTTGAACGTTGTGATATTTCAACAATTAAAGGTCACTGTGAAGTTTTATCAGATGAAGACAGAGCTTTATATATGCTATTATCAAAAAATGTATTAGAGATAGCTATGTTAAAAAATATTAATAGAGATTATAGTGAATTAGAAAAGTATTTAGGAGAGAGTTAGGAGAGAGATAGATGAAAAATACAGCAGTTACATTTAAAGAATCTAAATTAAGAAATGAAAAATTAACAATGCTTACAGCTTATGACTATTCAACAGCAAAAATAATTGATGAAGCTGGGATAAATGGAATATTAGTAGGAGATTCTCTTGGTATGGTATGTCTAGGACATGAAGATACACTTTCAGTAACAATGGAAGACATGATTCATCATACTAGAGCAGTTACAAGAGGAGCTAAGAACACTTTAGTTGTTGCAGATATGCCATTTATGTCTTATCAAACTTCAGTATATGATTCAGTAGTTAATGCAGGAAGATTAATAAAAGAAGGACGAGCTCAGGTTGTTAAATTAGAAGGAGGGATAGAAGTATGCGATAAAATAGAGGCTATAGTAAAGGCTTCTATACCTGTTATGGCGCATATAGGTTTAACACCTCAATCTGTTAATGCATTTGGAGGATTTAAGGTACAAGGAAAGGACAAGGAAGCTGCTAAAGAATTAATAAGAGCTGCTAAAGCTGTAGAAAAAGCAGGAGCATTCGCTGTAGTGTTAGAATGTGTTCCAACTAAGCTTGCAGAGTTAATTTCTAAAGAGATATCAATACCTACAATTGGTATTGGAGCAGGTGCAGGGTGTGATGGACAAATTCTTGTATATCAAGATATGTTGGGGATGTATAGTGATTTTACCCCTAAATTTGTGAAGAAATATGCTAATTTATCAGAAGAGATGAATAAAGCATTTACAAAATATATAGAGGAAGTAAAAGATGGAGTTTTTCCAGGTCCAGAACATGGGTTTAAAATAAGTGATGATGTTTTAGAAAAATTATATTAAAAGGGTCAAGAAATATGGTTATATTTAAAACAGTAAATGATGTTAGAAGTCAAGTAAAAGAGTGGAAAAAACAAGGCTTAAAGGTAGGATTAGTTCCTACTATGGGATATTTACATGAAGGTCATGAAAGTTTAATTAGAAAAGCATCAAAAGAAAATGATAAAGTTGTTGTAAGTATCTTTGTAAATCCAACTCAGTTTGGGAAAAATGAAGATTTAGGTAGTTATCCAAGAGACTTAGAAAGAGATATAGAAGTATGCACAAGAGGTAGAGCAACAGCAATATTTAATCCTGAAGTTGAAGAGATGTATTGTGACAATGCAAGTACTTTTGTTAATATAACTGGATTAACAGAAGGTTTATGTGGAGCTAGTAGGCCAATACATTTTAGAGGGGTTTGCACTGTTGTAAGTAAATTATTTAACATAATACCAGCAGATAGAGCTTATTTTGGAGAAAAGGATGCACAACAGTTAGCTGTAATTAAAAGAATGGTTAGGGACCTTAATATTGATATAGACGTTGTAGGGTGTCCAATTATAAGGGAAGAGGATGGACTAGCTAAAAGTTCTAGAAACACATACTTAAGTTTAGAGGAAAGATCTTCAGCTACTATTTTAAATAAATCTTTAACTTTAGCTAAGGAAGCCTTAAATAATGGAGAGAGAGATAGCTTAAAAATAATTGAGATAATAAGTAAAAATATAAATACTTGTAATTTGGCAAAGATTGATTATGTAGAAGTTGTTGATTCTTTATCATTACAAAGAGTAAATTATATTGAAAAATCAGTTTTAGTTGCAATAGCAGTATTTATAGGAAAAACAAGATTAATAGATAATTTTACATTTGAATTACAATAGGGGGCTATAATAATGAAAGTTACAATGTTAAAAGGAAAAATACATAGAGCTAAAGTTGAACAAGCTGAGTTAGATTATGTAGGAAGTATTACTGTTGATATGGATTTATTAGAAGCAGCAGGAATATATGAATATGAAAAAGTACAAATAGTTGATGTTAATAATGGAAATAGATTTGAAACTTATACAATAGCTGGAGAGAGAGGAACAGGGATGATTTGCTTGAATGGAGCTGCAGCTAGATGTGTATCAACTGGAGATAAAATAATTTTAATGGCATATTGTGAATTAAATGAAAATGAGGTTAAGGATCATAGACCTAAGGTTGTTTTTGTCGATGATAATAATAAAGTTGAAAGAGTAACATCATATGAAAAACATGGAAGGTTATCAGATATAATTCTTTAGGTTTTGTAATGTTATTTATATATAGCTAGACTATTATTGAAATATTTATTGATTACTAATTGGATAGATGTCAATAAAGTAGACACAAAAAGAGAAGATACTTAAAGATTTTCAAAGTAAAGAGCCTCCATTTCATTTGGTGTAAGCATATCTCATGTTCCATGAGGACGTTTGGTGTTATAGAAGCCTTCAATGTAGGCAAAACAAGCCAACCGTACTTCTTCAATTGAATGGAATGAACGGCGATTTAATTCTTCTTTTTTCATATATTAAAAAAAAGCTTCGGTAACGGCGTTATCCCACGGATAACCTGGTTTTGAAAGTGAGTGGACAATCGGATGATCCTCTATAAATTTTCTAAATTCAAAAGAGGTATATTGAGACCCTTGATCTGTATGAAAAAGAACAGAACTCGTTAATGGAATGGCAACAGTTTTTTTGACAAATTTTATAAGGTGCAGAACTTCTTTCCGTATACTATTCCGATTGTCCTAGACAATGAGCCTCCTCGGATGTGACGATCTTCGGCAGGAGCTAACAGTTAAAGTTAGACTGCCTCGCTAGCGTTAGCACATCCGAGCTCATTATCAAGGATTCGCTGCGCCAATCTCTGGTTACGG
>NZ_JAHLRI010000074.1:0-9517 GCF_018919685.1 Enterococcus sp. S183_ASV_20 | reverse complement strand
GTTCTAAACAGCCAACTAAATCCTTGGACGGCAAAATATGCCTTTATGGGACTAGCAATGTCAGGCACAGATCAACCAGCGAACGATGGTAAAACCGTCAGCCTTGCTATCACAGATGGTATCAACGAAGCCGGCTTATCTGGTGATATTCAATATTTAATGGAATCTTCAACAGCACCTGCTGAAAGTTTAGCAGATCGTGGTTTAACACCTCATATTGCAGAAGAAGTACTTGCTTATATTTTGAGTAATTTTGAAAGCGTTGACGAAGTAAAAGTAGCTTTTGAAAAAATCGGCCTGTTAGATCAAAAATTCCAACTTGATTCATTGGGGGAAGTTCATTTCACCTTACACTGGACCATTAATGATAAAAATAATAATAGTATCGTTTTGCAACCAACAGATAACGGAGCGTTCGTCATTTATGATTCGATTGGCGTAGTCACAAACAGCCCAGAATACAATTATCATTTAACCAATGCACGAAACTATATCGGAATGCGCAACTACGCTATTAAAGAACCTTACACTTTAAAATCAGGCGCAACACTTGACCCAATTGAAGGTGGGACTTCTTACGGACTATTAGGAATCCCAGGAGACTTCACTTCGCCGTCACGCTTCATTCGTGCGTTATACTATTCTGACAATCTCCAAGAATTTGATAGCTCTGAAGGGATTATGCAACTCTATCGCGCCTTCCAAACAGTGATGATTCCTCGGGGGATTGGCCATTTAGGTCAAAGTAATTCTCTGTCTGATTTCACACATTATTGGTCAGGATATGATGTGACTAATCTAACCATGTATGTCCAACCAGAAAGTACTACCTCATTTACAAAATACACTTTGGATCCAGCTTTAACAGAAGTTACTACTTTTGCTGTTTCTAACGAACTACTACTAACAGATTTAAATCAATAAAAACACAAACAACGTCTCTGACTAGGTACTTGGTCAAGGACGTTGTTTCGTTCATTTTTCAGATAATGCGTTATACAACGGCGCTAATTCTTGAAGCGCCTGACAACTTTTTTCTTCAATCGTTTCAAGCTTTTCCGTCGCAAACCACAACTTACCGATCTGAAATGAGCGATTGCCTATCCGCTCTTCTAGAATTTTCCGTTGTTTTTCATCTGCTAAATAATCTTTTAAAGGCAAATGGTCCACTAGTTCATGCTCCTCCTGCGGCCAAATATAATAGCCTTCGCAGTCGATGGTTTGACTCCAAGCTTCTAAACGATTAAGCAATTGATTGTAAGCGACGACCGAGCCTGCCCGCTCCTCACTTTTGTAATGTTGAAACATCAAATATACTTGAAATTGCTTTTTATTTAATAACAACGCCAGACAAGCATTTTCCGCTTGGCGTTGCTCACTGCGATATGCAGCCCAGAAATGACTGCGTAAATTCCAGCCGTTGGTCCAGCTTTCGATTTTCGGCTTAGTGATGCCGAGTTCAGCTGGTAAACCTTGGGTGATTGCGAGGTTTAAGGCTTTCCACTTTTCCCAATGTTGCTTGTAGGTTTGCTTTAAGGCATCGATTTCTGCTGATGTTTGTTGCTCTTTGAGTTGTTTAAATGTGAAGATTTCTCGGTTGAATAGATTGAAGTCTTGATGGGTTAGTTTCATTTTATTCCCTCTTTTTAGTATCTTCTAGTTACTCTTAATAATTTTATTTTTCAATAGCCATTGTAAAAATAACACAAGGACTACAACTGGCCAAAGCGTGATTGGGAAAAAGAGCCCCACAAAAATGCCTGGTACAAGAATCGTTCCTAAGATTTGGGTTGTTAAACTCGTAGCAAAAATTGCGACAACAAAAAGCGAGTCAATTGTTGGGAAAAATTGTGCGACCGCAAACCCGATTAAAATAGCTGAAAAAACGACGGGAAAAATATCGCCACCTATCCAACCTGTCTGTAAACAAACTTGTAAAAATACTAGTTTCATTATCGCAGCGACCACCAAGATATACCAGGCTTGTTGACTACCAAAACTAGGAACTAAATGCATAAAAGATTGTCCTGAAAATAGTAATCTTGGCATTAAAATAACAAAAAGAAAAATACAGGTTGCACCAAAGCTTACCAGTATGCTTTGCTTTTCTTCAAAAGGTTGGCATAGTTTAGCCAGAGCAGCTTGCAACCATTGATAGGCGTTACCAATCACAAAAGCAGTTAATAAAGCGGGTAAAATCAGCCATAACGAAGCCATTTCAATTTTTCCAGTTCCTAACTTCGTAATAAACGATGGGTGTCCCACCAATTTCATTAAAAAGGTAAACACCACCAACCCGTTCACAATAAATAACCCGTTCATCACTTGTTTCAGTTTCTTTTTATCCGCAGGAGCGAGCCTCGTATCGTAGCGCTGAACAAACTGTTGCGGATGCAGCAAGCGCTGAATTTTTGTCCAAAATGCTTGCTGTTCTTGCTCGTCATAATGAAAATAAAGGTACCGTAACTTATCAGATTGCCAGACTGACAACGAAATAATTGCTCCCAACAATGCAGCTTCAGGACCGACACCAGCCCCGAAAATTAAAATTACCAAGGTGGCCAATAAATTTCTAAACACACCTGAATAATCGACCGATTGTTTCGCCTTCAATTCTGTCAGCGCCTCATGCGCCGTTTGTGGTACTTGCCCGAAGCGTTTCTTCAGATAACTCAATACCAACGCTCCTAGCACACACAAGACAAAATAATAGAGGATTGGCCACTTCATTTGCGCTGGCAACACCTCCCAGAGCAGAGTCGTTAGCTCTCCTTCAATGATTAAAAACGCTCCTGAAATTCCCGCGATGATACTACTTAAAAATAACCCACTGACGATAATTGTCCACATTTTTCTGTTACGCATACTTCCTCCAAATGGTAGTTGTTTCTTTTATAGTAGCAGATAGTTAGTGGTTTGTGTTTGAAGATTTTGGGAAGGATTATCGTAATTCATCCTCCAACGGTACTAAATATTCATCTAACGTTTGACGCCAAGCACGCTTCATTTGTTGCGGGTATTTAAATGGTTTTGCTTCTGGGTGCGTCGCTTTATATGACTCGAAGTCTTTGCTGCTGATAATATCCCCCATGTTTGGGATTGGGTTCATGCCAATCATATATTGAATGGCAGATGAATGAAGTTGATCTTCTGAAACAAACCATTCTTGCGCAAATTGTGCAATCACTTGATTTCTAGTTCCTGTGAAGTAGCGTCTTTTCAAAACAAATACATCTTCTTTTTGATCTACTTTTTCATTATCCATTGCATTTAAAATTTCCCGATACACTTCTTTAACACATTCCGTTTTATTCAATTTTTGCAAAGCCTTTTCAATTTCTTCACGAACGCCTTGGCTATTTGCGGAATAATTTCCTAATAATTGATCAATATAAGAAGAGTCAATATCGTACATTTTGGCATGATTATCGCTGTAAAATTCAATCTCCGAAAAATCATTCTCTGGTTTTGGCTCTACTTCTATTAAGGAGCCTTTGATTGTTTCGTATGTTCCTATCTGTTCTTCAATCAAATGGACTTGCTCAGCTAAAGCTGGTGATTTTTCCATTTCATCATTATATTCATCATAGGTCACTAATGCTTCATAGCTATTACTTAACGCTTGAAACGATTGAACATAATCAATTCGCACATCAATCGGCTGGTTCTCATCTATCTCTTCTGGATTAAATTCTTGCATTTTACGAAAGGCTTTTTTAAATCGTTGTTTTGATTCTTTATAGGTCGGATAAATTAATCCAGATTCTTCTTTTGCTTCTGAATAAAGACGAGTCGCATTTGCGACATTTTGTTCCATTGTGTGAGGTTTTCGGAAAGTAACCACTAAGCCCTTTGTTTTATCAGGATAGGTGCGATTAGTTCTTGAAAATGCTTGAATCAAATTGGCGTATTCTAAATTACGATCGACAAATAACGTTTGAATCGTAGGTGCATCAAAACCTGTTAACAGCCGATCAACCACAATAACCAAATCAACATGACGGCCAAATTCTTTAAACTCTGCTTTTTTACGAGCTAAGCGATTGTTGATGTCTCCGTTATAGCGCTCAATGTCTTGTAAGGTCCATGAAGTACCATAGTACGCATTATATTCGGCCATAATTTTTGCTAACTCGTCTTGCTGTGCGCTACTATTCTCAGCGTTTTCTTCTAATGAATAAGTAATGGCAATTCGCGGAAAATCAGGGTCTTCCATCGTTCTCCCTTGACGAATCTGATGCTTAGGAAATTCTTTTTCTAACCAATTTTCTTTCGCTGTCATTTTTTTAATGGCATGATAATAACGTTTCGCCATATCAATTGAACTTGTTGTTAAAATCGCTGATTTACGAGGACGACCATTCCCAAAATCAAATTTAGTATAAGCATTATTGGGGCGGAACATTTTATGAATGACTTCTTGAATATGCTTATCATTTTCATAAATAGAACGATCCAACATTTTCTCTTTTTGAATGTTGTCCATTGCTTCTACTTCATTCGCTAACTCTTCTGGCGTGTATTCTGCATATTTGGTTTCGTTAGACAAACCATCATAGATTTTTTTATACAACGACTCGCTATCAATCGTATCTTCATGTTCCACTTGAAAGCCCAAAACAGCTTTATCTTCTAACGCATTTTTGATTGTATACGTATGTAGAACTTCTCCATATTGGTCGTGTGTCGTTCTGGCTAGTTGTCCTTGCGCTTGCTTTTTATTTTCTTCAAAAATCGGTGTTCCTGTAAAGCCAAACCAAGTGGATCTAGGAAATACTTTTTTAACATCCATCATATTTTCCGCACTAACCGCTCGGTGACATTCATCAACAATAAAAACAATATGTTGCCCCATTAATTTTTGAAAACGATTTGTGCCCTTCTGCTCTTCTTGTTTTCGTGCATATTTCAAAGCAGCATCCAGCTTTTGACGCGTTGTCACAATGACTACGTTAGAGTTCGCATCGGCCAACAATGTTTTACTCAATTCTTTGGCACTGCCTGTCCCGACAATCAGACTATTAGCTTTACCATCACCTGATGAAATCCCTGTGTTAAACTCCGAAGCAAATTTAGTAAACTCACTAGTTGTCTGATTATCTAAATCTTTTCGGTCCAAAAGCATAATCGTCCGATCAATCCCTGGTTTACGCGCTAATAATTTAGTAGAAACGAAACTGGTTAATGTTTTTCCAGAACCTGTAGCATGCCAAATATAGCCGGAGGTGTGCTTACTAGCGGCAACATATAAGGCTTCAATCGCATGAATTTGATAAGGATGTAAAACCATTAATACTTTGTTGTCTTGTTCTTCACTAACAATCGTATAATCGGCAATTAAGCGATGGGCATCTGGTATATTTAGCACTTGGCGACAGAACTCATATAGATTTTCAACTTTTTTATTGTCTTTTGTTCGCCAACTAAACAAGAATTTTTTATGCATAAATTGTGGTAGCGCATTCGCAAAATAGCGAGTGGTTTGTTCATTTGAAACAACAAATAATTGCAAAGTTGAAAAAATATTATTACGAAACATACCTTCCTCGGCATACTTTTTAATTTGATTAAATGCTTGAAATACACCATCTTTCGCTGTCACTTGTTTCAATTCGATTTGGACAATAGGCAACCCATTAATTAATAATGTCACATCAAACCGACTATCATGCTTTGCAGAGTTAGTATTCTTTTTTGCAATTTGATTCACGACTTCATAACTAGAAATCCCCCCACCAATATCACGATTCGAATATAAAATCAAGCTCATTGTTCCTAGAGAAGCATCTTCTCGTTCGATGGTAATTTTCGCAATACCATTTTCCCCTTTTAACCATTTGGCTGCTTCAAAAGGCGTGCGTGTTCGTTCTAATAATCCTGTTTTTATGCGTTCGAATTCTTGGTCTGTTAATGGATGTTCCCCAATTGCGGCTAAATTATTTTGAATGATTTTTTCACGTAAATTACGCCATAAATCTTGTTCCGATTTTAAATCTGCTCGATACGTCCACTGATTGCGATCTTCCCCAAGAATCGCAATTAACTTGTTTTCCACTGTTGCTTCATCGTTGACACTTAGCTTCATAACCTGACCCTCACATTGTTTTATTTAATTAAATTATATCACTATATGGAGAATTTGTTCAATTACAATTGGGAACTGTGTAAGCTTGAAAAGCTAACAGATTTTTTCTCGGGATTAACCTATTCACCTGATAATGTTCAAAAAGATGGAACTTTTGTTTTACGCTCATCAAACGTCAAAGATAATGCGATAATTTCAGCTGATAACGTTTATGTTAGAAACGAGGTAGCAAACTCTGAACATGTGCAAGTTGGCGATGTAATTGTTGTTGTCCGAAATGGATCACGTTCTCTTATTGGAAAACACGCTCCTATCAATCGTGAAATGCCGAATACAGTCATTGGAGCGTTCATGACTGGTCTTCGTTCTCCATCACCAAAATTTTTGAATACATTACTTGATACACAACAATTCAACGTGGAAATTCATAAAAATCTTGGGGCGACAATAAACCAAATCACAACTGGTGAATTTAAGAGGATGCACTTCATAGTGCCAACCGATGAAGACGAAAAAGAAAAGATTGGTAGTCTTTTCCGGCAGCTCGATGACATCATCACTCTTCATCAGCGTAAGCTTGATCAGTTGAAAGAGTTGAAGAAAGCGTATTTGCAAGTAATGTTTCCTGCAAAAGATGAACGAGTACCGAAGTTACGTTTTGCTGATTTTGAAGGAGAATGGGAACAGTGTAAGTTGGGAAACATACTTACAGAACGTAATACTCAACAATCAAAAAGTAAAGAATATCCGTTAGTCTCATTCACTGTTGAAGATGGTGTTACTCCTAAAACAGAACGTTATGAAAGAGAGCAACTAGTACGGGGAGATAAGTCATCTAAAAAGTATAAAGTTACTGAATTAAATGATATTGTGTATAATCCTGCTAATTTAAAATTTGGTGCAATTGCACGAAATCACTATGGGAAGGCTGTGTTTAGTCCGATCTATATAACATTTATAGTGAATGATAAATTAGCTTGTTCAAGTTATGTAGAAGTATTTATTACAAGAAAAGACTTTATATCTTATTCCTTAAAATATCAACAAGGTACAGTATATGAAAGGCAATCCGTAAGTCCAGAAAATCTGTTAAATATGAAATTCTTGTTACCTAATACAAAGGAACAAGAATTTATTGGGCATTTTTTTGAAAAGCTAGATTGTAATAGTAATTTTCATAAGAAAAAAATAACTCAACTAAAGAACTTAAAAAAATCCTACCTTCAAAATATGTTCATATAAAACTGAATATTTACACACTTTCCTACCTCCGAGATAATAAAAAAGATGATTCGTTCATCAACAATTATCGAGGAGGTTTTATTTTGGTTAAGAGAAAGAGAACAGAGCAGTTGTTTCATGAGTATTTTAGTGAATGGGTGGAGCTATATAAGGTAGGGGCGATTCGGGATATTTCGTTGCAAAAATATTATATTGCGGAACAACGGCTTGCCGAGTTGGCCCCTGGTCTAAAAGTAAAACATTTGGATCGGCAACGGTATCAGCAGTTATTAAATGACTACGCGTTAACCCACGAACGGCAGACAACCATGGATTTTCATCATCAATTAAAAGGAGCAATTTTAGATGCAGTCGATGAAGGACTTATTTCAAAAAATCCAACACGAAAAATTGTCATTAAAGGAAAAGCGCCACGTCCTAAAAAATCAAAATTTTTAAACCAATTTGAAGTTCAGGCGCTTTTGAAAGAATTAGAGTTAGGCGAGCAACTAAACTGGGATTGGTTTATTTTATTGGTAGTTAAAACGGGCCTACGCTTTTCCGAAGCATTGGCGCTAACGCCAAAAGATTTCGATTTTTCTAAACAAAAAATAACTATTGAAAAAACATGGAATTATAAGAACCCCACTGGTTTTTTCCAATCAACAAAAAATGAATCTTCTAAACGCAAAGTACAAATTGACTGGCAAACAGCAATGCAATTTTCTCAATTGATAAGAAATATGCCGCCAATGGAACCAATTTTTGTGAAAGGACGTGTCTTTAATTCTACGATTAATAGTCGCTTAAAAGTCTTATGTAGACGTGCACAGATTCCAGTGATTACTGTCCATAGCTTACGCCACACACATGCCTCGTTATTATTATTTGCTGGTGTTTCAATTGCCAGCGTGGCGACTCGATTAGGCCATTCTAGTATGACAACTACGCAAGAAACTTATCTGCATATTATTCAGGAATTAGAGAATCAGGATAACGATAAAATTATGCGCCATTTGGCGATGTTGATGTAGAAAGAGCACTCCAAATTTCGGAGTGCTTCTTTCGTTATAAGTTAAGTAAAGATTTTGCATTTACACGATCATACAATTCGATTAACAATTCTTTATTGTCTTTCATTTGCGAATAAACAACTTTTATCCAATCTTTTTGAAATTCATAATCATTAATAATATCTTGAACAAGCTGAGCTTTAAACGTAAAATAAGGCTGAGCCGTTCCGTATTTTTCTGAAATCAAAGTGTGTAGTAAAGTATGTTCCAATAAATTACAATAAACTAAACGGTCAGGTAATTGTTCTTCCCATGGCGCAACTAGAGCATAATCTGTAGTTGATAAATTCGGATAGTTATCCTCTCCAACATGATGAATTTCCAATCCCTCCATTGACCGAGTAATTTTAGGATTTTTAGATTTACAAGTTGGAGTCCTGAAATAAGAACCTGGAACTGGACCATACTTATTATTTAAGTACGTGACAAGTTCAGAATAATTCATTTTCACAAGTTTTTGATATTCTTCTTGCAAGCTGTTTGCCAATGATAGTCATCCTTTCTTTTTCATAACAAGGATACTCCTTTCAACGACATTGTGCAACATTGAACAATCGTTTGTATAAACAATCCCAGTTACTTTTACGTGTAGCAGTAACTGGGATTGAATTAAATGAACATGTTTTGGAGATAGGCTTTTTTTAGATATTTGATAGAATCTAGTTTAGATTGATGCAAAGATATAGATTCATTCAACTTTCTGAATAATAACCCAATTTGTTTTTGCTCTTCATTTTTTGGAATAAATATCCTAATTTGATAAAATAAATCTAATTCTAGATTTCTTCTTACGATGCTTGCACCTTGTGTGGAAGCATTTTTATACTGATCTAGCATTTTATTGGTTCTAAGTTGAGGATTTAGAAATTCTTTATTAAGGTCAATTATTTTAAAAGTTTTATAACTTGGTGATACCAAACCTTGTCCGATATTGTTGATATTTATATTTCCTAACCATAAATTTTGTGGAGATAATACTAAATCTCCGTCATCTATTATCTTATATCCCAAGTTGGAATTTCCAGACACTCGTCCTTCTCGAATTTCCATACCATTGTTTGTACTTGATAAAATAATATATTCATTCTCAATTGTTGATTTTTTACTAAAATCTTCCAAAAAATCTCCTAGCTTACGC
>NZ_JAHLRI010000073.1:0-9906 GCF_018919685.1 Enterococcus sp. S183_ASV_20 | reverse complement strand
ACAGCGTAAAGAAAGTCTTGATATAACTGATAGCCTACACGCAAAGCAGGGCTCCCTTTCAGTAAGCGATCCACAATATCGGTCTCTGTTAAATGAGCTTTGAAGCCAGGTCGCCAAAGGCGTCGAGTATAATCAAGCTTGCGTTCATCTTTTTGAAGAAGTTTCCAGTATCTTTTTAATTGCTTACCTAATTGATAGTGTTTTTGTTCTTTGCTTTTTAATAGTTGGTTCGTTTCTTTGATTCGATGATTGCGAAAGGTACGACCAATATGTTGGACGATGTGAAACCGGTCAATAATCAGCTGTGCTTTTGGAAACAGCTTTTTAACGAGCGATACATAAGGAGCGTACATATCAATCACGATCCATTCGACCGCTTCACGAATTTCTCGTGAAAAATGACTAAAATAACGTTTTAAAAAAGGCAGTTGTCGGTTCTCGACAATGTCCAATAAGCGCTGTGTTTGTCCATCCATCATGATGAAACTCATAGCACCTGAAACACCCCGAACTGATTTGAATTCATCAAAACAAAGTACCTTAGGTAACGGTGTCCGAAAAGGATTCAACGGACGATAAAATCGCTTCATAATACGGTAAACAGAAGAGACCGATAGATTTTTCTGAGCGGCGATCTCTGTCATTGAGGTATTTTTTTTCAGACGAGTCACGACAGACCAGCGGACTTTCTCACTGATGAAACAATGTTTTTTCGCAACAGAAGTATCTGCGACAAAGGTCCGCTGACAAGCTTTGCATTTGAAGCGTTGCTTTTTCAATTCGAGGTAGGTACGGTATTCAGAAACATCGTTCATTAACAACCGGACGGTTGTTGTACCCCAACGCACAATATCTGAAGCAATCTGGTGTTTACAGTGGATGCATTCTTGGGCTGTATAAATCAAGTTTCCACGATAAATATGACAGATTTGCCCTTTGTATTTTTCTTTTGTGAGACAATTTTCGTTAAAAGTAACTGATAAGTCTAGAATATCTAATGTTTCTTTGATAAGGTGAGTGTAAGACATCTTGATTCCTCCTTTTGGGTTGGTTCGCCAAATTAATTCTAAAGGATTTCAAGGTGTCTTTTCTATATGTTTTGGAAAATAAAAAAGATGCTGGTGTCATCCACCAACATCAAAAAGTATAGAGCCCAAAAATGTCAATGCTGTTTTTCTATGAAAGAATAGAAATCTTTATAAGAATGATTGAAAAGCTTTCTTTGATACGCCCGGGGTGTTATAATATAGTGATGCAAGTGAAGGGAGTGTTGAATATGCCAGAAAATTTACAACTGGTTATTATTACAGGAATGAGTGGCGCTGGAAAAACAGTCGCTGTTCAAAGCTTTGAAGACATGGGCTATTTCTGTATCGACAATTTACCACCAAGCTTAATCCCAAAATTTTGGGAATTAATTAAAGAATCTGGAAAAGTTACCAAGATTGCGTTAGTGATCGATTTACGTTCACGGACCTTCTTTAGAGAAATTCAGGATATGTTAGTCGAACTTGAAAATACTAATTTTATTGATACAACGATTTTATTTTTAGATGCCACCGATGAAGAGTTAGTTTCTCGTTATAAAGAGACACGGCGTGCGCATCCAATGGCGATGGATGGTTTAGTGACAGAAGGTATTCGTAAAGAACGTGCAATGCTGGAAGAAATCAAGGCGGATGCTCAGTTGGTTATTGATACCACGGACTTGTCCCCTCGTCAATTGCGGGAACGTTTGAATAAAGAACTAGCAACGAGAGAGACACACGAATTTCGAGTGGAAATGGTGTCCTTCGGCTTTAAATATGGTTTGCCGATTGATGCAGATATCGTTATGGATGTTCGCTTTTTACCTAATCCCCATTATATTGATGAACTACGGCCGTTAACTGGAATGGATCAACCTGTTTATGATTATGTGATGGGCTTCCCAGAAACAGATGAATTTTATACCAAATTTATCGATTTACTGCGAACAGTCTTACCTGGATATAAAAAAGAAGGTAAAAGTAGCGTCACCATTGCAATTGGCTGTACTGGCGGACAACATCGCTCTGTTGCATTGACAGAACGTGTTGGCGCTGAATTAAAAGAGGAAGATTACCATGTAAATATTACCCACCGCGACCGCTTAAAAAGAAAAGAAACGGTTAATCGCTCTTAATGAAAACCTATCGAATTCGTAAACCGAAGATTGTGGTTGTTGGTGGTGGAACAGGCTTGCCAGTAATTTTAAAAAGTTTAAGAAATCAAAGTGTTGATATTACTGCCGTCGTAACGGTCGCTGATGACGGCGGTAGTAGTGGCGAGCTTCGTTCCTCTATTAATAACATGACACCTCCGGGAGATTTAAGAAATGTTTTAGTGGCATTGTCAGATATGCCACAATTATATGAAGATATTTTTCAATATCGTTTTGATAAATCAGATAGTCATTTTGCCAATCATGCAATCGGTAATTTAATCATTGCTGCTGTCTCAGAAATGAGAGGAAGTACGTATGAAGCGATTCAATTGCTTTCAAAAATGATGCATGTTGATGGACGGATTTATCCATCATCAGAACGGCCATTAACGTTACATGCCGTATTTAAAGATGGCTCAGTGGCGGTGGGAGAATCAAAAATTGCACTGGATCGCAAGACGATTGACCATGTGTTTGTAACAAATACACACGGAGAAGAACAGCCAAGAGCTGCGCGTAAAGTCGTCAAAGCAATTGAAGAAGCAGACATGGTCGTGTTAGGACCAGGGAGTCTTTTTACAAGTATTTTACCTAATTTAGTTATTACAGAAATTGGTGAAGCCATCAAACAAACAGCTGCGGAAGTAGTCTATATTTGTAACATCATGACCCAAAAAGGGGAAACGGAACATTTTACGGATGCAGATCATGTTCGTGTCTTAAACGAACATCTACAAGCGCAGTTTGTTGATACAGTGCTGGTTAATACAGAAAAAGTACCAGAAAATTACATGGATCCTGAAATTTATGATGAATATTTGGTTCAAGTAAAGCATGATTTTCAAGGATTACGTGAAGAAGGATGCCGAGTTATTTCGACAGACTTTTTAGAATTAAGAGATGGCGGAGTTTTTCATGATGGGGAAAAAGTTGTTGAAGAACTTTTCCGTATCGTATTTGGAACGAAATATTAATTAATCAAAAGAATCAAGAGAGGAGGAGCTTAGATGTCTTTTGCCTCGGATGTCAAAAAAGAGTTAACTGGTTTAGAAGTCCATCGAGAACACGCGAAAGCAGAATTAGCAGCATTAATTCGGATGAACGGCTCACTTAGCTTAGTTAATCAACAGTTTGTCTTGAATGTACAAACGGAAAATGCTGCAATTGCTCGTCGAATGTATTCATTGCTGAAAGATCATTACCATGCACAAGCAGAATTATTAGTTCGTAAAAAAATGAAACTAAAGAAAAATAATGTTTACATTGTGCGTCTAAAACAAGATACACAAAAAATTCTAGCTGATTTGGATATTATGGATGGGGTCGTTTTTAATGGCAATGTGTCAAATGAAATCATGGGTAACGCGCAAAAAATGCGTTCCTATTTACGTGGAGCCTTCATGGCTTCTGGCTCAGTTAATAATCCGGAAACAAGTCGCTATCATTTAGAAATTTTTTCAATTTATGAAGAACACAATAATGATATTTGTAAGATGTTGAATTACTATGACTTAAACGCTCGAACATTGGGACGCCGAAATGGGTATATTTGTTATTTAAAAGGTGCTGAAAAAATTGCCGACTTTTTAACATTAATTGGTGCCACGAACTCTATGTTGAAATTTGAAGATGTCCGGATTGTCCGTGATATGCGGAATTCAGTAAATCGTTTAGTGAATTGCGAAACAGCGAATTTAAATAAAACCATTGATGCGGCTTCAAAACAAATTGAAAATATTCAATTTATTGAAAGTACAGTAGGGCTGACGTCATTACCGGAGAAACTTCAGGAAATCGCAGAATTACGGTTAGAGTATCCGGAAGTTAGTCTCAAAGAACTAGGGGAAATGATTCCTTCAGGAGCTATTTCTAAGTCAGGTATTAATCATCGTATTCGAAAAATTAATGAATTTGCAGAAAAATTACGAGAAAAAAGTGCGTAACTTTTCTGCTCCAGAAGTGAAGAATAACATTTCCGTTTGAAGTGCTATCCTTCACTTTTTCTTTAAGCGTGTAAAAAAAATTAAAGTGTGCAAAAAGTGTGTAGCGTTGAAATGTAGTGTTGACCTGTGGTTTAAAGAAACGACGTTGGCACGAATGTTGCATGTAATAAAATGCAAGCGATTACTTATTGCTGTTTTTAACTAAAACATTAAAAACTATTGGAGGGGTCAAAATGGTTCAACGATTAATTAGTGCAAATGCATCAGAAATCAAACGGATGTCAAAAGAAGAGCTGTTTCAGAGTATTAAAGCGAGCGAAGGGCGCGTAATTTTATCGGAAAATGTGGTAGTTCATCCATCCGTAGCAGGTGATATCACTTGTGCGGAAATGTCAAAAGCATATGGCGCAGACATGATTTTATTGAATGTTTTCGATGTTAATCAACCGATTGTAGTAGCTGCTTATGAAGGGCAATATACTGCGGAAACATGTGTCCCTAATGATGAGGTTGTTCATCGTTTGAAAGAACTAGTCGGTTTACCGATTGGCATGAATGTCGAACCTGTTGATGAAAATTTAGACTTAGCTTCAACGAGAGTTTCGATTGAACCAGGTAGAAAAGCATCAGCAGCTACTTTCAAAAAAGCCAATGAACTGGGTTTGGATTTTATCTTATTGACAGGTAATCCAGGAACTGGCGTGACCAACGACTTGATTGCTAAGAACGTGGCCTTAGCCAAAAAACATTTTGACGGTATCATTATTGCTGGAAAAATGCACAGTTCAGGCGTAGATGAACCAGTGGTCAGTTTAAAATCAGCTGAACAATTTATTGAAGCGGGCGCTGATATTGTCTTAGTCCCAGCAGTCGGCACGGTTTGGGGCATCGATGATCAACAAGTCAAAGAAGTTGTGGATTTTGCACATTCAAAAGGAAAATTAGTTATGAGTGCCATTGGAACTTCACAAGAAAGTGCTCAACCTGAAGTTATCCAAGCAATCGGCATTAGAAATAAAATTTTAGGCGTAGATATTCAACATATTGGCGATGCCAATATGGGCTTAGTTGGTATTGAAAATATTAAAGAGCTTTCTGATGCGATACGTGGGAAAAGACATACTGTTGCTAGAATGGCTCGTTCGATTAATCGTTAAAAAAGTGAACAGAGGCACGAATTCAGAAAATTTGAATTCGTGTCTTATGATTTTTTTATTGAAAAACGGTATACTAAAAGAGAAATAAAGGTTTGAAAGGATGAGGTTTTTTTATGGATATTTCAGTAATTGATGCAACAAAAGTTAACACAGAAACAGGGCTTCACATTGGTGAGAGCAATGCCCCTGTCAAAATGATAGAATTTATCAATGTTCGCTGTCCTTATTGCAGAAAATGGTTTGAAGAGTCTAAGGAACTGTTAGCACAATCTGTCAAAAGTGGTAAAGTTGAACGTATCATTAAGTTGTTTGATAAAGAAAAAGAAAGTTTACAACGCGGCAATGTGATGCATCACTACATTGACTATTCAGCGCCTGAACAAGCGCTGTCAGCATTGCATAAAATGTTTGCTACGCAAGATGAATGGGGAAACTTAACCTTAGAAGAAGTAGCGACGTATGCTGAAAAAAATCTGGGCTTAAAAGAACAAAAAGATGCAACGCTTGTTTCCGCAGTGATTGCTGAAGCCAATGCGGCGCACATTCAATTTGTACCAACGATCATCATTGGTGAGCATATCTTTGACGAAAGTGTCACTGAAGAAGAATTACGTGGATACATTGAAAAATAAAAAAAATGGAAACAGCGACTGTCGCTGTTTCCATTTTTTTATTTTTAATTTAAGGCGCTACTATTTTCCATTACTTCATCGATTAAACCATATTCTTTTGCTTGTTCGGCAGTCATATAGTTATCACGATCGGTATCACGTTCAATCACTTCAATTGGTTGGCCAGTTCGTTCAGCTAAAATTGAATTTAAACGTTGACGAGTGTCTAAAATGTGACGAGCAGCAATTTCAATTTCTGTTGCTTGCCCTTGAGCGCCACCAAGTGGTTGGTGAATCATGATTTCCGCATTTGGTAAAGCGAAACGTTTGCCTTTTTGACCAGCTGTTAATAAGAAGCTACCCATTGAAGCCGCCATTCCTAATACGATAGTTTGGACATCCGCTTTAACGAAATTCATGGTATCGAAAATCGCTAAGCCTGCAGAAACGCTACCACCAGGAGAGTTAATGTACAAGTAAATGTCTTTTTCTGAATCTTGGGCATCTAAGAATAATAACTGTGCAATCACTGAGTTTGCCACGTTATCATCGATAGGGCCGCTTAGCATAATGATGCGGTCTTTTAATAAACGAGAGTAAATGTCATAAGCACGTTCACCGCGAGATGATTGTTCAATAACTGTTGGAATTAAATTCATAAGTAAATCCTCCTATATAAAGAAACTTTTAAAGTCATTCTATCACAAAGCACTTTGAATGCCTATGAAAAGTATACCTCTTTGGTCAATAAAGGTCAACGAAGTCGCTTGAAAAATTTTGTGCCATTTTTTATCCGAAACTTTTGGATTATGTTATACTAAAATGGAAAATTAGAAAAGAGCGAGGGGAAAAATATGTTTGTTTTTATCGCCGGAATGGTCGGTGTAATCGTCGGTGCGCTAATAGTCACAGCAAGTGCCGCCTTACATTCATCTTACAAAGAGCGAAAAGAAGTACGTTATCGTGAACTAGAACATTTGGTTAAAGAAATTGAATCATTGAATTTATTAAATAAAAAAGTCAAAGAAATTTTACAAAAGCGTGAATTATATATAGACAGATCAATTGAATACTTATCGATGGATGATTGTTTCATCAGCATCGATGATTTTATTTATTTGGAATCATTTTCTGCTCAAAATAATTTTTACTTACCGACGTACTTAATTGAAGAATTTTTCAAAAAAATTGCGCATCGTAAAGTCATTTTGACGGCCAGCGAAGTTGCTGAAATGGGTGGTCACACCTATAAAGGCGGCCGTGTTATTTTAGAAAATTTTTCAGACGAGATTTTAGCAATTATTGAAGATAAAAAACGTAAAATGCAGCGTTTGTCTAACGAACCACTTCATTATTTTAAAGCGATTAAATAAAAAAAGAACCAGCGTACCCGCTAATTTTTTGGGGTATCTGGTTCTTTTTCTTGTTGTTCCATATCGGTCATAGTGTCTTCAATTTCTTTATGTAAGAAATAAGAAATAACTGTACGGATGATCACCAAGGTTGCCAATTTCAAAATATCTTGAAAAGTTGGTTTGACAATGGATTCAATAATATCAGCAGCAATTAAAATTTCTAAACTTAACAGAATGTAGCTACCAAGGAAGTTTTTGATGAACGTATTCATTTTGGTTAAGGTAAAGCGGCTTTGATTTTGTCGTTCACTTTTAATGAAATCTTTTCCTGCTAAACAAACACCCCAAACTAAAACAATAATCGAAAAAACATTCAGTCCTAAAATACATAGCTCAAAAAGTGGGGTTAAAAGCGTCATTAACTGATGGGGCCACTCATTCATCGTATTCACTCCTACCAAAAAGCCTTTTCTTTAACTATAACGAAACGGCTGACTAACGTCAAATATTGTTGAAATAAACGGGCTAAACTATTCAGCTTATAGAACAAAACTAAGAAAATTATGAATAGCATCTAACAATTAAGTAAAAGGGCTGTAAAGGTTCTTTTACTTTTTTTGTGTAAAAAAAGAGTCTTAAAAGGAATCAAGTAGCAAAAAGTAAGTGAAAACCAACTTTGTCAGTGGATAGTCTTTTCATTAATTTTTAAAAGACAAATTTTACGTTTTCAAGAGCCGAATACTGCCAAGTTTTAGCCTTTAAAGGTGATAGAATCAGAAATTGAGTAAGAGATGTGTCACAAAAGCAAGGAGACACATCGACTTGATGAAAGATTTAAGGAGCTGTAGTTGAAGTAAAGAGAAGCAAGTGTCCCAAACACTAGCGAAAGAAAATAGGGAGGATTAAAATGTTTAAGAAAGCAACGAAATTATTATCGACAATGGTGATTGTCGCTGGAACAGTTGTGGGAAATTTCAGTCCCACATTGGCTTTAGCCGAAGGAGTGGTTAAAGCAGGAGATACAGAAGGAATGACCAATACGGTGAAAGTGAAAGACGACAGTCTAGCTGATTGTAAACGGATATTGGAAGGACAAGCTGCTTTCCCAGTTCAAGCGGGTGAAACGGAACCGGTTGATTTAGTGGTGGTTGAAGATGCCAGTGGTAGTTTTTCAGATAATTTTCCACATGTAAGACAAGCGATTGATGAAGTGGTTCAAGGTTTATCTGATCAAGACCGCGTGATGCTGGCTTCGTATCGTGGCGGAAAACAATTTATATTTCCTGATGGAAAAGTAAAAATTAATTCAGCTGATTATGATATGAATGTGCGTGTTGATACTCAATTAACCCATGATAAAAGCCAATTTGTCTCTGGATTTGGAGATGTTCGGACGTATGGTGGTACACCAACTGCCTCAGGATTGAAACTTGCTTTAGATACGTACAATCAAACACACGGAGATTTAACGAATCGAAAAACATATTTCTTATTAGTGACAGATGGGGTCGCTAATACACGTTTAGATGGTTACTTGCATAAAACCAACACCAATGATTCAATCAATGAATATCCAGATCCAAGACATCCTTTTCAAGTTTCGGTTGAGTATAGTAATGACTATCAAGGTGCAGCAGCAGAAGTTTTAGCGTTAAACCAAGAAATTACTAACCAAGGCTATGAAATGATTAATGCGTATTGGGAAAGTGTTGAATCTTTAAGTTCAGTAAATTCATATTTTGATAAGTATAAAACAGAAGTGGGTCCTTTTGTAAAACAAGAGTTGCAACAAGGATCTAGCACACCAGAAGATTTTATTACAAGCCAATCTATTGATGATTTTACAACCCAATTAAAACAAATTGTCAAAGATCGTCTGGCGCAATCGACACCAGCAACAGCTTCATTAACGATTGCCAATCAATTTGATATTCAATCGGCGACCGCTACGGACGATGCTGGAAATGATGTGCCTGTTCAAATTAACGGACAAACCATTTCAGCAACTAGTACAGAAGGTTACGTAGGAAACATCACGATTCACTACGAAGTCAAAGAAAATACAGCGATTGATGCAGCAACCCTTGTAAGTAGTGGGACAATGAATCAAGGAACAATTGCTAAGGAATTTCCAGAAGCGACGATTCCTAAAAATGACAATGCGCATGCGTGTGACGTGACGCCAGAAGATCCAACGATTACAAAAGATATCGAAAATCAAGAGCACTTAGATTTAACCAATCGTGAAGATAGTTTCGATTGGCATGTCAAAACAGCCTTTGGTAACGAAACAAGTACTTGGCAACAAGCCAGTTTAGTAGATGATATTAACCAATTATTAGATATCCAAAAAGTCGTTGTCACAGATGAAAATGGCAAAGATGTTACAGCTAACGGCACAGTAACACAAGAAAATAACAAAGTAACTTTTGAAATGAACAAAAAAGATGACAGCTACTCTTACTTAGCTGGTCATACATACACAATGACTATCACCACTAAAATTAAAACTGACGCAACGGATGAAGAATTAGCGCCTTATATTGAACAAGGCGGGATTCCCAACCAAGCCGACTTGAACTTTGGCAACGAAGGTGACGTGTTACATTCCAACAAGCCAACCGTAACACCGCCTGCACCAACGCCAGAAGATCC